>NZ_AXWQ01000004.1:300000-546839 GCF_000482745.1 Oleidesulfovibrio alaskensis DSM 16109
TACAGAACCTCTTCCACGGCCACGGGCATTCTGTGAATTTCATCCACAAAAAGCAGATCACCTTTGCCCAGATTGGTCAGAATGGCTGCCAGATCGCCGCTGCGCTCAAGCACCGGTCCGGAAGTGCACACCATATTGACGCCCATCTCGGAGGCCATGATCTGGGCCAGAGTTGTTTTGCCCAGACCGGGGTTGCCGTAGAACAGCGTATGGTCCATGGCCTGCCCGCGGCCCCGGGCCGCCTGCAGATACACCCGCAGGTTGGCGCGCAGGTCTTCCTGCCCGATAAAATCATCCAGCGTTCTCGGGCGGATCGAATCATCAACACATTCCTGTTCCATCATCATCTCGCCTTTGCAAGCGCTTTAAGCGCCGCACGCAACGCTTCGCTCACATCCAGATCGGGATCCTGCTTCAGAATGTTTTTCAGCACGGGGGCGGCTTCTTCTTCGGCATAACCGAGATTGCCCAGTGCCTGAACGGCATCGCGCAGCACACTGCCCGGCACACCGGCGGCCAGACCGGCCGAAGCAGGCAGCGATTCCACTTTAAGCTTGTATTTCAGTTCCAGCAGAATGTGCTGGGCGCTTTTTTTGCCGATGCCGGAAACCCGCGTAAGCGCCGTCACATCATCGTCGGCAACAATGCGCCGCAGGTCGTCGGGCCGGTACAGAGAAAGCACGGCAAGAGCCGTCTTGGCCCCCACTTTGGAAATGGAAATAAGCACAAGAAACGTCTGCCGCTCATCCCATCCGGAAAATCCGTACAGTTCCAGCGCGTCTTCGCGCACCACCGTGTGGATGTAAAAAGAAACCGCCGCGCCCTGTTCAGGCAGCCGCGCAAGCAGATGCGAAGGCAGATGCACTTCGTACCCCACCCCGCCCTGCGTAACCACCACACAGCTCTGCTCGGTCACTTCGGCCACTCGCCCTTCAATATATGCAATCATGGCAGATTTCCTGAAGTAGGGTTGTACATCAACGGAACAGAGAATAAAAGGCCGCTGTCCGCATTGCGCGCCGGGTTCACAGCGGCAGGCAGAAGTTACCCCGCGGCCAGCCTGCGCAATCTGCGCATATTCAGATGACAGATGGCCGCGGCCAGCGCGTCGCCCGTATCCGGACCCCAGTCGCCTTTCACGCCCAGCAGGCGGGCCACCATAAAGCTGACCTGCTCTTTTTCGGCACGGCCCACTCCCACAATTGTTTTTTTTATTTCTGTGGGAGCATAGCTTGCTACAGGCAGGTGATGTGCAGCGCAGGCAGCCACTGCCGCACCCCGCGCCTGTCCCAGTTTAAGAGCAGAAGCGGCATTTTTGGCGGTAAAGACATTTTCAACCGATGCTTCGTCCGGCATATGCCGGGCAATCACCTCATGCAGCCCGTGATAAATAGCGCCGAGCCTGTCAGAAAATTCATCGCCCCGGGGGCGCACCGCACCGCAATCCACCAGCGTCAGCACGCCGGAAACCTCGCGCACGATACCCCAGCCCGTTGTTCTCGACCCCGGGTCTATGCCCAGCACCGTTATACCCTGCGTTGTCATTGCGCTCCGGCCGCCTTGTATGTCTGCCCTGCCCCGCCATGCCGGCGGAACAAGCCGGCCGGAACAGAGTTCCGGCCGGCCGTAAAGGCTAGTCTTCCATTTCGGCCAGCACTTCATCAGGCAGGTCGAAGTTGGCAAACACGTTCTGTACGTCGTCGTTCTCTTCCAGCGCATCCACCAGACGCAGCAGTTTCTTGCCGGTTTCCGCATCCACTTCGATGGTGTTCTGCGGCACGCTGGCCAGTTCCACCGATTCCGCGGTCACTCCGGCCTGCTCAAAAGCGGCCTTCACATCTTCAAAAGAAGAAGGATCCACATGCACCGCCCAGCTGTCGCCTTCATCGATGACGTCATCGCAACCGGCTTCCAGCCCGATTTCCATCAGCTGGTCTTCGGAATAGGCTTCCTTGGGAAAAGTCAGCACGCCCTTTTTGTCAAACATCCAGCCCACACAGCCGGCCTCGCCCATGGAGCCGCCGGATTTGGTCAGGATGTGGCGCACTTCAGCCACGGTACGGTTTTTATTGTCGGTGGCCACTTCAATCAGAAAAGCAATGCCGCCGGGGCCGTAGCCTTCGTACACCAGTTCAAAAATATCTCCGCCGGCCAGTTCGCCGGTACCCTTCTTGATGGCGGTCTCAATTTTGTCCTTGGGCAGGTTCACCGCTTTAGCCGCGGCAATGGCCGCACGCAGACGGCTGTTGGCCACCGGATCACCCCCGCCTTTGGCGGCGATGATTATTTCTTTGGCAACCTTGGTGAACGCCTTGGATTTTTTGGCGTCCTGACGTCCCTTGCGGTGCTGGATGTTTTTCCATTTACTATGTCCGGCCATACTTCCTCCTTAAAAAGGCAATGCCGGCAGCCACCGGAGCACCCCGCCGTGTCAGGCACAGCGGCAGCCCCCAGTCAGCGCGCCGCAGCGCGCTCCGGTCATTGCAAAACTGTTCTGCGAAAAAGACCTTTCAGTCTTCGCCCTCTTGTTCAGAAAACTCCGGCAGCCCTTTAAACCCCAGTCCGATATAAAAGGTTTCCTTACTCTCGGAGCGCGAGCTTTTGGGCTTGAACGACTTAACAGCGGTAAACAGCGTACGCATCTGCTTCACATACGCTTCTACATCCGGTCCCATGAAAATCTTGACCACAAAGCTGCCGCCTTCTACGAGATGAAGTGAGGCAACCGCAAGCGCTTCAAAGCACAGATTGGACGATCTGGCCTGATCGGTGAACTTGTGGCCCGTGGTTTTAGGAGCCATATCACTTATGACGACGTCAAAAGGACCGGTCTCGGACAGCGCCTGCTCGAATTCTGCAGAACGCTCGAAGACATCTTCCTGCATAAACGTGACATTGGACGGAAAAACAGTCTCTGTGGTCTGGATGTCGGCAGCCAGCACCCTGCCCGAAGGTCCGATTTTTTCCGCCGCGCCAAGCGACCATGACCCGGGGGCCGCGCCAAGATCGAGCACACGCATGCCTTGCTTCAAGATGCCGAAGCGTTTATCTATTTCTTTCAGCTTATAGACAGACCGCGCGGGATAATTCTCCCGTTTGGCCTTCAGAAAATAATGGTCACGATATTTTTTCATTGCTTCACCTGCGGCACTTGTATCCGAAAGTGCCCCGAACGCCAAGGCCGCTCATGACTGTACGCCGCACAACCAGCTTTCGTCCGCCCCGCATTACCGTGCGCAACTGGAACGGCACGACGCAGACCCTGCCCGACGGCGGGCAGTCGTATGAAACACTCACCGGCACAAAAAATGTTCTGGTGCTGGGCCTGGGCCCTTTTCCGGCTCAGGCGGCCGCGCTGGCTGACGCACTGGCGCGCCGGCAGACCAGCGCCACCGGCGGTCATGACAGCGGGGGGTATGTTTCCTATGTCGAATGCACGGATTTCGCAAGTCAAATGCCCGCATCGTGGCACGAGGCCATACCGCGTCACTGGCAAAACAGCACACCGGATGCCCCGCCGCCATACGACGGCACGGGCTGCGGCTCCGATGACTCTGCGCCTGCCGCAGAAAGTGACAGACTGGCACAGCTGGTGCGGAATCACGTGCGGCAGGGCGGCAGCATTGTCGCCTACAGGCAGAACGCGCGCCTTTTTCCCGGTTACTGGGGCAAAGCCCTTGCAGCGGCACGGCTGGAGCATATGCGGCGCGCATCCAGTACATCCGCCCGCTGTGAAAAAGATACCGTGCTGCTGGCCGGATCGCGCAGCGACCTGCTTGTACTTGAACTGCACCACGCCCTTACCGGTGCCGGACTGCAGGTTCAATGCATATCCCCGGACGACGGGCACGCTCTGCCCGCGGCCCTGCGCCACTGCAGCCCGGCTCTTTTTCTGTGCGTCAACTTCAAGGGGCTGGACACATGGGGCGAGCGGTTCAACCTGCTGGATGCGGCAGGCGTACCGGTGGCAGTCTGGTGCGTTGACAATCCGTGGCACCTTGTGTCCGGCATCCGGAGCCCTTTCTGGAAGCAGGTCAGACTGTTTGTGACCGACAGTTCTTTCTGCCGTCCTCTGCAGGAGCACGGGGCGCGCCATGTACAGCACCTGCCGCTGGCAACCATGGCAGAACTGTTTGACCCGGCACGGGTACAGGCGGCGCAGCTGCCGCCTGCAAAGTCGTGCGGCGCTCTACCGGACGGTCTGGAGCATATGCTCATCTTTGCCGGACGATCCGCCTTTCCCGACAGGGAACGCTTTTTTGCCGGATGCCGGTACCCGCACGCAGCCATGCAGCAGGCGGATGAAATGCTGCGCCACGGCGAGCGCCCCGACTTTGACTGGTGGTGCGCAACACTGCGCACAAGCCCGTTGTGGCCCTCGCATGAAGTACGCTCCGCCGGACTTGCCGCCGAGGAATGCGCCCGCCGCTGGCGTACCGCCTGTCTGACAGCCTGCGCGGCCATACCCGGCTCAGCGTTGACAGTTTTCGGCGATGACGGCTGGCAGAGCCTGCTGCCGCAGGGCACCGCCGTGCATCCGCCCGTGGATTACTATACCGTTCTGCCGCATCTGTATGCCCGTGCCGCCGCCACACTCAACCTGACCAGCATGCTGCTGCCCGCAGGGCTTACCCAGCGCAACTTCGACGTATGGGCTGCGGGCGGTTTCTGCCTGACAGACAACACCCCCGGTCTGGAAATTTTTCCACGGGAACTTGTATGCGAATCCTCCTTCCGCACTGCCGGAGAAATTCCAGAACTGTTCGGCCGGGTGCTGCATGACCACGCATGGCGTCGTCAGGTTGCACGGGCGTGGCACAGCCACATACTGGCCCGTCACACATACCATCACCGCATTGCCGCGCTGCTGGAAGCCTGCGGCTGCCGGTGACAGCTGTGCACCGTTTACAGCATGCAGCAACAGCCGGACCGTAAAAATCCGGCAGACCCGCGGGTCTGCCGGATTGCATTTTATACACGACGCACTGCAAAACCTTCAGGCGGCTGTCAGGCGGCAAACATGGTACGCAGCCTGCGTGCTGCTTCCACCATATTTTCCAGCGCGGCCACGGTCTCGGGCCATGCTCTGGTCTTCAGCCCGCAATCAGGGTTTACCCACAGGCGCTGAGGGGGAATGCGGCGGGCGGCTTTGCACAGCAATTCCACCATCGATTCCACATCAGGCACGTTGGGCGAATGAATGTCATACACCCCCGGACCTATTTCGTTGGGGTAGCTGAAATGCTCGAAAACATCGAGCAGCCCCATATCCGAACGCGAAGTCTCGATGGTGATGACATCAGCATCCATGGCGGCGATGGATTCGATGATATCGTTGAACTGCGAATAGCACATGTGCGTATGCACCTGCGTCCGCGCCTCCACGCCGTTGGCCGCCAGACGGAAGGACTCCACGGCCCAGCGCAGATATTCCGCCCATTCCGGGCGGCGCAGGGGCATTCCTTCGCGCAGAGCCGCTTCATCTATCTGAATGATGCCCACACCTGCCTTCTCAAGATCAAGCACTTCATCGCGGATGGCCGCGGCAAGCTGACGGCAGGTATCCTCGCGGGGCTGATCATCGCGCACGAACGACCAGTTAAGCATGGTCACCGGCCCTGTCAGCATACCCTTCACCGGCTTTCCGGTCAGCGAAGCGGCATAGGTTATCCATTTCACCGTCATGGGAGCAGGCCGCTCGATATCGCCGTACAGGATGGGTGGCTTGACGCAGCGTGAGCCGTAGGACTGCACCCAGCCGAAACGGCTGAAGACGTATCCGGAAAGCTGCTCGCCGAAATATTCCACCATGTCGTTGCGTTCGGCCTCGCCATGAACAAGCACATCCAGCCCAAGCTCTTCCTGCCGCGCCACCACATGTCTGATGTTGGCACGCATGGCTTCTTCATATTCCTGAAGTGAAAGCTCGCCCTTGCGGTATTGCTGTCTTACGGCACGAATCTCCGCCGTCTGCGGAAACGAGCCTATGGTCGTTGTGGGAAAAAGCGGCAGTTGCAGCATCCGGCGCTGCACAAGAGAACGCTGCTCATAGGGCTGGCTGCGGTCTCCCGCCTGACCGGACAACGATGCCACCCTGGCGCGTACAGCTTCATTGCGCACCCGCTCCGAACCGCGGCGGGAAGCGATGCTGCGCGCGTTACGGGCCAGCTCTTCGGCAACGGCGTTTCTTCCGCTGCGCAGGGCTGTTCCCAGCGTGTGCAGTTCTTCCAGCTTTTGCAGCGCAAACGCCAGCCATGAACGCACTTCACTGTCCATTGCGTCTTCTGCGGCAAGGTCTACCGGCACATGCAGCAGCGAACACGAAGGAGCCAGCCAGAGCCTGTCCTGAAGCTGTCCTGCCACAGGTTCCAGCCAGTCCAGCAGCGCCGCAAGATCGGTCTTCCAGACGTTTCTGCCGTCAATGACACCAAGCGAAACAACAGTTTCACCGGGCAGTGCGGCCACAAGACGCTCTACTTCATCCCTGCCGCGCACGGCATCCACATGGACTCCGGCCACGGGCAGCGCGGCAAGGGTTTCGAGATTGCCCTGCAATGTGCCGAAATAGGTGGCCAGCAAAATACTGACCGGCGTGCCGGCAAGATAGCGGTAGGCATCAGTCAGCGCATCAAGCCACGGCTTTTCCAGCTCGGTCACCAGCACAGGTTCATCCACCTGCACCCATCCGGCACCGTTCTGCGCCAGAGTTTCAAGCAGCTCTCTGTAAACCGGCAGCAACTTTTCCAGCAGCGCCAGCCGGTCCGAACCGTCTTTGGACTTGCCCAGCCACAGGTACGTCACAGGCCCGATAATCACGGGCTTGGCCTGCACCCCGCTGCGGGCAGCTTCTTTCAGCTGGCCGGTCAGCCGGTCTGCATCCAGCCGGAAACGGCTCTGCGCGGTGAATTCCGGTACAATATAGTGGTAGTTGGTATCAAACCATTTGGTCATCTCGCCCGCATGTACAGTGTGCGTGTCTCCGGCCGAAGCCCGACCGCGGGCCACCCTGAAATACGCCTCCGTATCGCCGCCGGGCAGATTTTTTACACGCTCAGGCACATTGCCGAGGGTAAAACTCATATCCAGCACCTGATCATACAGCGAAAAATCGCCCACAGGCACATAGTCCAGCTTGTGCTGCCACTGCAGGTTCCGCTGCCGCAAACCGGCGGCCACGGACTGCAGCGCATCTTCACCGGTGCGTTCTGCCCAGTACGACTCCAGCGCGAACTTGAGCTCACGCGAAGCGCCTATGCGGGGAAATCCCAGGTTGTGAATAATCATGCTCTGTCACTCCTTTTATGGTGTTGAATCAAAGGAGCAACGACATTCAAGCTCTGGATGCATCAGCGGTCAGGCAAGCAACCTGCCGCCGGTACGTGTCAGCCCAATCGCGAGACTGCCGTGCTCTTGTGCATGGTCGTCTCCTGGCTTCCGGCCCCATATGACCTGGTCTTCCCGCCTCTGCGGCAGTGACGTCGGCCGGGCTTGCCGGTTACAGTGGCGCGTCCGCTGCGGATTTGCACCGCATTCCGTTTCCATACACAAAACATCACAATATCAAGATTCATCAATATTCAAATATAAAGATAAACGCAACCAGTTTATTGTGCTGCGTGTACAATGCCGCAAAAAAGCCCGCCGTTACGGCGGGCTGAAAAACAACCGGAAAACATAGAAAGCAAATTATACTGAAGCGCTGCGCATGCAGATCACGCCGTGCGCACTGCCGAAACAACGTGCACAGGATCGCTGAGCGCCATCCGGCCTGCATGCCGGTCATCGGCCGGACGCGGCCAGTTGCGTACACTCACCGTGCGGAACGATTCCAGACCGCCCGCCGCCTGCAGCAAGTCCACCATCAACCCCGCCCGCTCAAACTCATGCAGCTCCGGCCAGATGCGTATTGTTCTGCCGGGGAACCACCTGTCAGAAACTGCCAGCACAATGATACCGCCGGGCCTGAGCACCCGCACGGCTTCGCGCAATACGGCCACGGGCTGCAAAAGGTACTCGACCGAAAGTGTGCAGATGACGGCATCATAAGACGCTGACGGCAAAGGCAGCTGCGGATCGGCATTAAGGTCATGCATAATGCGCTCATCCAGCACGGGGTTGTCATTTATTTCCGCCTCGCCCAGTCCCAGTCCTGTCACATGAGCGGCATGCCCTGCGGGCAGATGGGTACGCCATCCCGTCATGAGGTCCAGCACGCGGCCCCCACGCGGAACAACGCGGGCTATTTCATCGCGCAGATGGGCGCAAGCCTGCGCGTCTATATGGTCCACACTGCGCGGCACATCGTAAAAAGCGCGGTCGTCCACCTGATCGCAACGCATGAACGCATGCGGGTCGGACAGCACCTCAACAGGTTCACCGCTGATGCGCGCCTGAATACCCGGACCGCCGTCCGCCACAGCTTCCAGCCAGTGTGTCAGGCGCCCGCCTGTTTCCCCTGTCTTTTCAGCAAGATCAAGAATACGCGCCTCCATGCTGAAGGCTCTTCCGGCCAGCGGATGGTTGGCATCGACCACCATGCAGCGCGAATCCATGCGCACAATACGGGCAGGGCGCATGTCTCCTCCGAAAACACCCGGCAGACAGGCAAAAAACATCAGCGGGAAATAGCGTCCGGCACGGGGAACCGGATGATATCCGGGTACGCACCGGGAACGGAAAGAATTGTGCGGAACAGAATAGACGTAGGCGGGGTTATATGACGGCAATGCCTCTCCGGGAGCGTATTTCAGCAATATGCTGTCTCCGGTGCGGCAGCCCTCCAGAGCCTCACGCATGCGGGGCGGAAAAATATCGCGCCAGAAGTTGACCCTGCGCGCCCAGTAGCGCTCGGTGTGGCAGGCAAGGTCGCAGTTCCAGCAAAGGGTGAATTCAATGGTTGCCAGCGTGTTATCCGTTACATGCATATACTCCTTCTTTGCTCACCCTGAGTTGGGTTCAAGGTTGAAACCGCATACAGGCGGTTTGACAAAGCGGCTCCGCACGGGCGCGGAGCCGCCATCTGATAATTACAACAGCTTATTGCCCCGAACTGAATCTGCGCACACCTTCCACAAAACGGGCCAGCGTGGGGGACAGACTATGCGGAGCCAGACGGGCGTCAATCAGCTGAAAACGTCCGCGTTCGGCATGGGCCTGTGTCAGCGCACGTGCAAGCTCGGCACGGGTGGCGGCCCTGTGCCCCCGTCCGCCCAGACCGTCAGCCACCGCGGCAAAATCCCATTCGCCCAGATTGCTGTATGCTGTCTCGGGCTGGAAGACATGCAGCATTTCCCACGACGAATTATTAAACACCAGCACGATGGGATCGATACCCAGCCGCGTGCAGTTGCCCAGTTCCATACCGGTCATCTGAAAAGCGCCGTCGCCCACCAGAATGAGCGAACGCTCCTTTGTCGTTATCTGCAGCCCCATGCCCGCCGGCACCCCGAAGCCCATGCTGGCATAATACCCCGGTGCCACCATGGGAATGGCATCCACGCTCAGCATGGTGAACAGGCAGTCGCCTATATCGCTGGCAACGGGCATTGCTCCGTGCGAGGCAAAAAAATCATTAAGCAGCGCGGCTATATCCGTGGGAGTGATATCTGCGGCATCTGCCATGAAACCCCGCGGATTCACAGCGAGTCCCGCCCCCTGCAATGCCCTGTCGTCAGAAGAACCGCCGCAGCCCGAAAGAGCCATGTCAGCTTCCTGTCCGTCATCCAGCAATGCCAGCAGACGGTCCACCAGCGCTCCCAGCGGAATGTCATGATACACATGGTAGCCGACACGCACCTGTCTGTCCTCCGCATGCATCACACGCCTGCGGTCCAGCTGGCTTCCGGACACGCCGAAATTGGTATCCGACATGATAACACCCAGCAGCAGAAGCCCGTCGGAAGATTCCACAGCCTCGCTGAGTGTCTCGTCACCGGCCATGCCCAGATAGGTTCCTTCCAGACAGCTGGCCGAAGCTAGCAACCCGCGTCCCATAAAGCTGGTCACCACAGGCACCCCCAGCCGCTCGGCCAGCAGAGCCACTTTGTCTTCTATGCCGTAACGCCGCACCTCAACCCCCACCATCATCATGGGCAGCGCGGCGCTCTGCACGCGCTGCAGCACGTCGCGGGCGCAGGCGTCCACGGCGTCCGCATCCGTGCCGGAAGCAGCAAAAGCAGGCACAGGCGCACACGGTGCCGCAGGCAGATCACGCGGAATCTCAAGATACACAGGGCGGGAATGTTCAATACAGCTCTGCAGCACACGGGCTATGGTTTCAGGCGCAGTGGCCGGATCGTCCAGCACCGCCTGATCGCAGGTGACTTCTTTGTACATGCGGTACTGCGAGTCAAGATGCTTCGCCTGATGGTGCAGCAGCAGCCCATGTCCGCCTTCGTGGGTTCCCGGCGCGCCGGAAATGACAACCACAGGCGACTTTTCCGCATATGCCTGCGCTATGGCGTTAACCATGTTCAATGCGCCGGCTCCGTATGTCACTGCGGCCACCCCCAGACCGCCTCTGAAGCGGGCGGATGCGTCGGCGGCAAACCCCACGGCGGGCTCGTGGCTCAGCGTGACAAGCGGCAGAATACCCGTGGATTCGATTATCTTGAAATACGGCAGGGCAAAGTCGCCCGGAATGCCGTACACTTCTTTGGCGCCACGCTCTTTGAGAGCATGCAGCAACGCTTCGGTCAGATTCATATGATTTGCTCCTCGGTACGCATTCGGTGCGCAGGTTCGGTACGCAGATATAAGCAGGCGGACACCCTGTGCAAAAAGAAGTCACATCCGGCAGCGCCGCAGCACCGCACACCGGCGGTCACGCATAGAGCGGAGCCTCTGCCCGCAGCGGCATATCACATGCCGCACAGCTGACGGAATGCGGAGAAAGAAAGAACGCGTCTGCACCGGAAAAACCGGCACCTGACGAATCCGCCCGCATACACCCCACAGGCACAACCGGCAGCCCCGATTACCCGAGGCGGCCGGACAACCATCTTTTTGCAGTGTCACACACCTTCCTGCATAAAGCATAGCGCGTGCGCGCCCGCTCTACAATCCCCCTGCGGCGTGCTTTTTTCAGCGCAAAAAATCCGGTGCGGTCATTTCCGCTCCTGCGGAGCGGCAACCTGCCGTCAACAGGTTGCACACCTGCTGCACACCGTCATGCCCTGTCAAGAACAGCGCGCATAATGCGCGGCAGACTTGCCAGATCAGGGCAGATGGTAAAACCGGCCTCGCGCATGGCCTGCAGTTTAGCCTCCACTCCGCCGGTGGTTTCGTCCAGAATGGCTCCGGCATGCCCCAGCCTGCGGCCGGGAGGAGCAGTACGCGCCGCCACAAATGAAACCACCGGTTTGGAAAAACCTGTCCTGCGTACGTATTCTGCCAGTTCCTCTTCGGCCCTGCCGCCCACTTCGCCCAGCACCAGCACCGCACGGGTGGCGGCATCGTGGCGCACTCTTTCGCACAGGTCCACAAAGCCGGTGCCCACAAACGAATCTCCGCCCACCCCCACGCATACGGATTGCCCTATGCCCGCAGCGGAAAGGCGCGAAGCTGCCTCATAGGTAAGCGTGCCCGAACGCGAAAACACCGCCACAGGGCCGGGGCTGAACACATAACCCGGCATGATACCTATTTTAAGCTGATGCGGAACCACTATGCCCGGAGTATTCGGCCCCACCACACAAGTGGGCGACGGCTGGATATTTTTCAGAGCCGACAGCATGGCCGCCTGAGGTATTCCTTCAGTAATGCACACAACCCACGGAATTTCTTCCGCTGCGGCCTCCAGCACGGCATCGGGGGCAAATGCGGCCGGTACAAAAATGATGGAAGCATCAATACGGTGATGCCTGCACGCCTCATGCACGGAATCATACACCGGAATCCCCATCACCTCCTGCCCGCCTTTAAAGGGAGTGACCCCCGCCACAACCCGCGTGCCGTATTCCATCATCAAGGCGGCATGCCGCTGGGCAACGCGGCCTGTGAGCCCCTGCACCAGCACGCCGGAGCTGCTGTCCAGCCCCATGCCGTTATACACCGGCACACAGGCGGCAGCTTCCTGCCCGTTATGCTGCGGCACCGGATCAGGTTCCTGCGGCAACGGAAATTCAATACGGGGGACATCTGCGGGTTTCATGGACCGCAGCGCGTCCAGCGCTTCGTGCATTTCCTGTGCTATGGTTACCGAAGGATGAGCAAAGTCATGCAGCAGCGCCCGCCCTTCTGCGGATTCGTGGCCTGCCATACGCACCACGATGGGCTTTGGCGCATCACCGCCCTCCAGTGCATCCACAAGCGCGCGGGCCACATCGGCGCACGAAACAATACCCCCGAACAGGTTGATGAACACCGCGCGCACATTGCGGTTTTCAAACAGCAGATCAAGTGCGCGGCGCATACGCGACGCATCGGCCGCACCGCCCAGATCCATGAAGTTTGCCGCCGACAGACCGGAAAAATTAAGAAGGTCCATTGTGGCCATGGCCAGCCCGGCCCCGTTGACCAGAATCCCCACCCAGCCTTTAAGCTCCACATAGCTGAGTCCGGCTTCGCGGGCCAGATTCTCTTCACGCGAATGATGTTCCGGCGTATAGAACCGTTCGAGATCGGGCTGCAGGTCCACCACACTGTCGTCCAGCTCAACCTTGCCGTCCAGTGCCACCCAGCGGCCGTCGCAGGTAAGCACAAGAGGGTTGATCTCGGCCAGCAGCAGACCGTACTCTCTTACCGCCCTGTACAGTTTTTCCGCCATGGCCTTGAAACCGGCCCAGTGCTCCTTTTCAACTCCCATTTCAAAAAAAGCCGCACGCAGATGATGCTCGCGCAGGCCGCTGTCCAGCGGAACCCGCTGCACAAGCGGCTTCTGCTGACCGGTGGAACTCTCCACATGAATACCGCCCGCTCTGCTGGTGGTAAGCAGCAGGTCGCGCCGTTCGCGCGAAAGTACAAAAGAAAGATAGCATTCTCTGCGTATGTCCGTGGCGGATTCGATACGCAGAAAGGGCACCTTGTGTCCTTTGATTTCCATGGCGAACATGTCCTGAGCCGTCTCTCTGAGCTCCTTCAGGGTGGCGGCACAGCGTATGCCTCCGGCCTTGCCTCTTCCGCCGGTAAGCACCTGCGCCTTGAGAAACCACGGGGCGGACACGGCAGGAGTATATTCCGCCAGCTGGCCGGGCGTCAGCAAGTCGCCCGCAGGGGTATCTATTCCGGCTTCGGCAAACAGCACCTTGCTCATATGCTCATTCAGAAACATGCATCCTCCTTCACTGGCGCCGGTGCGGCGGCAATTCGGCAGCATCCGGCCCGCCGGAAGCTGCAAAAAAAGGCCGTCCCGCAATGGCGGACACGGCCTGAATGTCGTCGGTTTACATCCTGTGACAGCTCCTACAACCCGCAGTCTTCATTTATCAGCACCACACGGATGCGTCCCTTGGGAAACGATTTTTCCGTAATGGTCCAGACATTACATATTCTGTCAGGACTGCTGCAGTCGGTACAGTGCGAAGTCATCCTGCACGGAGTCTTTTTTTCAAGCCGCATGGTGTTGGTGGGCGAAGCGTAATCCTTTATTCTGTCCATGGCCGCGGGCACATCCTCAACCAGCTTGTTGCGGCCTATGAACAGCACCACATGACGGGGACCGAAGTTGATGGCCCCCACACGGTTGCCGATCATATCAAGGTTCACCAGCTTGCCGCAGGCGGTCACGGCGTTGGTTCCCGTAAGAAAAAGGTCACTCAGCAGTGCCTGTCTGCGGCGCTCCAGCGCTTCTTCGGCGGAAACGGACTTGTCAAAAGTATCAATGACCTCAAGCGAGGGATTCTGCCGTACGGCGTCCACTATGCCGGTGGCCGCCAGCGTCATGGAACCGCCGAAACTGACTGTGGAAGCACCGGTGGCGGGCAGAATTTCACGGAGAAAAACCTCTCCCGCCTCGTGGCAGTCGGCAGCCACGAAAACTTCAAAATTATTCCCCTGCAGACTTTCCGCCGCCTCGGCCAGACGCAGAGCCCACCATTTTTCAACCGGAGTGTCAGCCTTCGGTGTCACGGAAAAGGTATTCTTCACTTTCTGCTCCTTACTTCCCACTGCTGTAGGGTTGCTTGTTCCGGTACAACTCAAGCCGCTGACGCCACTTGCCCAGCACCGTTTCCGGATAGGCGCGGTCCATGGCCATCAGCAGCGCGCGCTCCTGTGCGGGCACGGCCATGTCAAACCGGCCCTGAGCTGCATAAGCCGCCGCCAGCGTATCAAAATATGATGCCACGGGCACAGGACTGAGGTCCAGCGCTTCGCGGGCATAGCGCACGGCACGCCCGCCGTCCCGCAGGGCGGCATCAGGCACTGTGGCAAGAAACCACGCAAACTCGTTCAGCAGATATGTATCCAGACTGTTCACGCTGTAAGCCGCTTCCAGATCAGCCAGTCCAGCAGGATACTGCTGCAGAGCCACATGGGTGTACATGCGGGCCACAAGCATTCTGACGTTGCGGGGATGCAGACGCACACCGTTATCCAGATCGTGCAGCGAACGGTGCAGATCAAGCCGCTCACGCCAGAGGTTTCCCCTGTTGAGCAAGGCGCCCGCATGTTCCGGATCAAGCCGCAGAGCCTTGTCAAAGTCAGCCATGGCTTTCTGCGCGTCACCCTGTGCAAGATACATCATGCCCCTGTTGTTCCAGACATCGGGATTTTCCGGGGCAAGCATGGCAACCACTTCCATATCGCGCCGGGCACGCGCCACCAGACCGGCTTCGTGCTCCAGAATGGCACGCTCCATACGCAACAGCGGCCTGTCGGGCTGCAGTGGCACCAGTCTGTCGTACCACTCCAGCGCGGCAGTCGTATCGCCGGCGGTACGCGCCACCAGCGCCATGCCGTGCATGGCGCGCCACGACTCGGCATCGCTCGTCAGCGCGGCATGATAATCTTCCGCCGCACGCTGCGGATACCCCAGAGCCAGCTGGGCATCCCCGCGCAAGGCCAGCAGAACGGCGTTGTCCGGCTCCAGCGCCAGCCCGCGTGCGGCCAGAGTCAGAGCTTCACCGGCACGATCCAGCGCCAGCAGAGCCTCCGCACGGTAACGCACAATGCGCACATCCGCCGACGGCAGGCTGAGGGACGGAGCCACTCCGCCTGTAGCTTTCAGAACTTCTTCCCACTGCCCGGTACGGGCCAGTGTCTGCACTTCGTCCGCCACGGCCGGCGGGGTTCCGGCTGCGGAAGAAGATGCGTTGTGCGCAGGAACGGCGGCATACGCCGCACACGGCCCCGCCACAAGCACGGCAGCCAGCGCCAGCAGGCAGCCCCCGCGGCGCATAAGACCACCGCACAGGCGACGGGAAGCACAAAACACACCTGCTTGCGGACTCCGGCCGGTTGCGGCGCCGGAGCGGCCTGCACCGGCAAAAAAGCGGTTAAAAACCATATTGCACATACTGCTTGTCTTTACGGTTGATCAGCTGAATATAGCGGTAGTTACCCTTGACATGCGCCTCCTCAACGGTGCGTATGCCGATGCCTCTGCATTTTTCACAGGCATTCTGCGGTACCTGCACACCAAGACTGAGGGGATTGGCCGTAGACCATGTTTCAATTTTCATCACGCCCGCACAATCAGGGCATATCCGCACCGACTCCACCTGACTTTCATTGATGCCGTCGGTATCGTAAAAGATGTCTTTTGTACGCACCCACCATTCGCCCGACTTCTCGCCCTGCCGCGGCTGCGAAGGCGGATTGAAATAAACCTTGAGCATCTCTTCGCAGAGGCGTTCCACATACTCGGTGATGCGCGGCGACTGTTCAATGGCGGCAGGGTCGAAATCCGGCTCGCGTACAGAGCTGTAATCAAGTCCGGCCATGGCCAGCGCAATGCCCAGATTCACATACGGCAGTGCCCCCTGAATGGCGTAGCCGCCCTCCAGCACAGCGATGTCAGGGTTCAGCCTGCTGTTGAGCGCGGCATATCCCTGTGCGGAAAAACGCATGTCAGTGATGGGGTCTGAAAAGTGGTTGTCCTGTCCGGCGGAGTTGATGACGATATCCGGTTTGAAGTGCTCCAGCACCGGCAGCACCAAATGGTCGATGACATGCAGGAACCCTCTGTCTGAGGTTCTGGGCGGCAGCGGGATGTTGAGTGTGCGACCGAGCGCATTGACTCCGCCCAGTTCAGCGGGGAATCCCGTTCCGGGAAAAATGGTGCGCCCGTCCTGATGCAGCGAGATGAACAGCGTGTCGGGGTCGTTCCAGTATATATCCTGCGTGCCGTCGCCGTGGTGACAGTCGGTATCAATGACAGCCACCCGCAACGGGCCGAAATGTTCCCGTATGTGCTCGATCATCAGGGCTTCAATGTTGACGTTGCAAAACCCTCTGTTGCCGTGCACCACTTTCATGGCGTGATGCCCCGGAGGACGCACCAGCGCAAACGCCTTGTCCTCTTTGCCTTCCATCACCAGCCGTGCCGCCTGTATGGCCCCGCCCGCAGAGACAAGATGCGATTTTGTGCACACCCTTTCTATGTCGGGAATGCAGAAATGCACCCGCTCCACATCTTCGCGGCCGGCCACCAGCGGTTTGTATTCCGTTATGCCGGGAATATCGAAGAGTCCCTCTTCACGCAGCTGGTCCTGTGTGTACAGCAAACGCTCTTCCCGCTCGGGATGCGTGGGGCTGATGGCCCAGTCATACGCGGGAAAAAAGATGATGCCCAGTTTATTGGCGGCTTCAAGCATGGGTACTCTCCCTGTGGCGGTAAGCAGTTCAGCCGATGGTAAACACATCGGCCACGGCGCTGCGGACCTGTTCAAAAACCTCATCGGGCGAAGCGGCCGCATCAATGATTCTGAATCGTTCCTTATTCAGAGCCGCCCACGTCAGATATCCTTCGCGCACTCTGGTGTGAAAGGCCAGACTCTCCGCCTCGAAACGGCCTTCCGTTGCGCCTGTGCCTTCCCGCAGGTTGCGGGTAGTGGCCCGCTTGAGACCGATTTCCGGCTCCAGATCAAACAGCAGCGTCAAATCAGGCCACAGCCCGCGCACGGCCACGTCGTTGAGCCGGTGCAGCAAAGCAGGGTCCAGCCCTCTGCCGTAGCCCTGATAGACCACGGTGGAATCGGCGTATCTGTCGCTTATCACAGCAACACCTTCTGCCAGCGCCGGCCGGATGACCTGATGCACATGCTGCGACCTGTCGGCAAGATACAGAAAAAGCTCGGTTTCCCCTGTCAGATCGTCATTGCCTATATCCAGCAGAATGGAACGCAGAATACCACCCAGACGGCTGCCTCCCGGCTCGCGGGTCAGCGTCGCACCGTGGCCGTGCTCCTGCAGCCAGTCCTTCAGGCGGGCAAGAGCCGTACTTTTGCCTGAACCTTCTATGCCTTCGAAAGTAATGAACATTGTTCTTCCCGTGGAGTTTCAGGACGCTTCCGTCTGACGGTTTCCGTTTCCGGAGTGCGCACAGGGTTGTACAAAAAGCGCTGCAATGTGGGCTGAAACGGCGTCCAGCCGGTCTCACCGTCCTCAAATCCTTTGAACAGACTGTTCAGCTGAGCCATTTTGGCATCCAGATTGTCGGCGTAATGAAGCACCATTGCCTCGCGCGTTTTGGGTCGGCGCGGCGAGCCGAACTCATATTCGCCGTGGTGGCTGAGAATCAGATGCTTGAAATGCACGGCAAGTTCGTGCTCAAGACCGGACCTGCGCAAAAACGGCTCCAGCTGTTCAAGGCCTATATGGATATGCCCCAGCAGGCGGCCTTCGTCTGTGTAGTCGTTGACCAGCCCGCCGGACAGTTCCCACGCCTTGCCTATATCATGAAAAATCGCGCCTGCCAGCAGTACCTGCCTGTCAATTTCGGGATAGTGGTCGGCAATGCGCATGCACAGCCCCGAAACAGAAAGGATATGCTCAAGCAGACCGCCTCTGTAGGCGTGGTGCACGCTTTTGGCTGCAGGTGCCGCCTTGAGCGCCTCTGCAAGTTCTTCGTTGCGCAGCACGCCGGTGACAAACTTGCGCCACGGCCGGTGGGTGAACACCTCCCGGCACAGCTCCAGCAGCTCGGTCAGCATTTCGGCGGGGTCACGCTCGCTGGAAACCAGAAACTGCCCCATATCAAGGGCTTCCAGTTCGTAGGGGGCAAGCACGCGCATGCGGTCCACGCTGATGTCTATCCTGTCGCGGAAAAGCCCTGCCCGGCCTTCCAGATGCACCACGTCGCCGGGGGTAAGGGTTTCAAACGAGGCACTGAGCGGGCTCCATATTTTGGCATTAAGCGTGCCGGAAGCGTCGCAGATTTCAAGACGCCAGAAAGGGCCGTTCTTTGCCTGCATCTGGTTGGCGGAAGCAATGAGGAACAGCCCGTTCACGTCGCCATTAACAGCAATATCTTTGATGAATTGTCTTTTTTCCATGTACATCGTATGCAAAACGTCAGCCGTCCGACGCGGCTGTCTCCTGATGAGCGGGGTTGCGTTATCGATTCACGGACCATTATCAATTTTCAGTCCGGCTTGCCAGCCGTGCCGCCCTGCGGCAAAAACAGCTTCGGAAGGCAGACCATAACGCAAGCCCCCGCAAGCAGAAAGAACTTTTCTTTTCCGCTTTCCGCCCGGCGCAACAACCGGAAGCCATCCGCCGGCGGGGCACCCCGGCGTTGTGCGCACCGCAAAGCGGACAGTCATCATACCACCCCGTAGGGAGAATACATGTTCATTGCACTTACCAACGACGACGGCATTCAGGCGCCCGGACTGCGCGCCATGTACAAGGCACTGAAAGAAGCCGGACACACCGTGCAGGTGGTGGCCCCGGTCACCGAACAGTCGGCCGTGGGACACGCCGTGACCATAGCCCTGCCGCTGAGGGTAAAAATATTTTCAGAAAACGGCTTTCAGGGCATGGGAGTATACGGCACCCCCACGGACTGCGTTAAACTGGGGCTGAACGCACTGCTGGACAAAAAACCCGACATTGTCGTTTCCGGCATAAACGCAGGTGCCAACGTGGGACCGGACATTCTCTATTCCGGCACGGTATCGGCCGCCACCGAGGCGGCGCACATGGGCTATCCTTCGCTGGCAGTCTCGTACGACAACTTCAAACCGGACGACATCGCAGCCCATGCCCGCTTCGCTGTCGAAATAATGGAATCCATGCCGTGGCAATCGCTGCCGCCGCGCTGCGTGCTTAACCTGAACCTGCCCGATGTCCCCATGCAGCAATGCAAAGGGCTTACCCTGTGCCCGCAGACAAGAGCTGTCTGGAAAGACTGGTACGATCACCGCACCGACCCGCGGGGCAATTCCTACTGGTGGTTAAACGGTATCATACCTCCGGAAACAGTGGCCGAAGGCACCGACAGAGACATGCTGACCCGCGGATACGCCACGCTGACCCCCCTGCGTTTCGACTTCACCGACAGGGAAACACTGGCCCGGCTGCAGCAGAATATGGACAGGCAGCGGCAGGGGTCTGAAGACCTTTGATTTTCTGCGGCTTGTCGTTTAAAGTGCCCGCGCTTTGATTGACAGGATGGTGTATCCCTCACTAGTGTGAAAGGGATAGAGGCAGATTCGTGGAGTGTCGGCCGCGCCATCCTCAATGCCTGGCTGACAAGTACCGGAGCCTTGCCGCTCCTTGTCATAACCGTCATTTGCGACCGGCGCAGCACAGCGCCGGTTTCGCCGAGGAGGACACCATGCCGCTAACAGGCCCAAAAGAAATGTTCGCCCGCGCCTACAAAGAAGGCTATGCCATAGGCGCCTTCAACGTGAACAACATGGAAATCATTCAGGGTATCATGCAGGCGGGCGCCGAAGAAAAGGCTCCGCTCATCCTGCAGGTTTCCGCCGGGGCGCGCAAGTACGCCGGCCAGACGTACATCGTCAAACTCATCGAGGCCGCACTTTCCGAATCCGACCTGCCCGTGGTGCTGCATCTGGACCACGGTTCCGGTTTCGATATCTGCAAAGACTGCATTGACGGCGGCTTTACCTCTGTCATGATCGACGGCTCCCACCTGCCCTATGAAGAAAACATAGCCGTTACCAGACGCGTGGTGGAATATGCCCACGACAAAGGCGTATGGGTAGAAGCTGAACTGGGACAGCTGGCCGGAGTGGAAGAAGACGTATCCGCCGAACATTCCGTTTACACCGACCCTGATCAGGCCGTGGAATTTGTGGAGCGCACCGGATGCGATTCGCTTGCCATCGCCATAGGCACCAGCCACGGCGCCTACAAATTCACGGGCAAAGCCACTCTGGATTTTGACCGGCTGTCCACCATCACCGACAAGCTGCCCGGATTCCCGCTGGTGCTGCACGGAGCCTCATCGGTACCGCAGGAGTTTGTGGCCATGGCCAACCAGTACGGCGGCGAAATAGGCGGCGCTCAGGGCGTACCCGAAGACCTGCTGCGCAAATCCGCCTCTTACGGCGTATGCAAAATCAACATTGATACCGATATCCGTCTGGCCATGACAGCGTGCATCCGCAAACACTTTGCAGAAAATCCCGCAGACTTTGACCCGCGGGCCTATCTCAAGCCCGCCCGCGAAGCTGTGAAAAACATGGTTCAACATAAAATCCGCAACGTACTGGGTTGCTCCAACAAGGCATAAAGGAACGCTAGCATGGCTGTTACGCTTGGCATCAACGGGTTCGGCCGCATCGGCCGCTATCTTGTGCGCCTTCTGGCAAATGATCCCGAACTGAATACCGCAGTGGTCAACGCCCGCGCCGACAACGAATCGCTGGCACGGCTTTTCAAATACGATTCGTGCCACGGCACCTACCCCGCAGAGGTAAAAGCCAACAGCGACGGCTTTACCGTGAACGGCAAGCAGATTGTCGTAACCCGTTACGGGCACAATGAATGGAAATGGGCTGACTACGGCGTTGATATCGCCGTGGAAAGCACGGGGACGGTAAAAGACAGGGCCGGACTTGCCCTGCATATGGAACGGGGCGCAAAAAAGACGGTTATCAGCGCTCCCTGCGCCGATGCCGACCTGACCGTGGTAATGGGGGTCAACGATCATCTGTACGATCCCGCGCAGCACGATGTCATTTCCAACGCATCCTGCACCACCAACTGTCTGGCCCCCGTGGTCAAAGTGCTTAACGACACGTTCGGCGTGCGCCACGGCCTGATGACCACCGTGCACTCATACACCATGAGCCAGCGGCTGCTGGACGGCACGCACAAAGACCCCCGCCGCGGCAGAGCCGCCGCCATGTCCATGATTCCCACATCCACAGGCGCAGCCAAGGCAGTGGGGCTGGTCATTCCCGAACTGGCGGGCAAGCTCAACGGCATGGCCATCCGCGTGCCCACGCCCAACGTATCGCTGGTGGACCTCACCTGCGAGCTGGGCAAGTCCGCCACGGCGGAAGAAATCAACGCCGCTCTGCGCGAAGCCGCAGCCACCACGCTGAAAGGCAACATGGGCTATACCGAAGAGCCGCTGGTATCCTGCGACTACATGGGCAGCACATTCGGCGGAGTTGTTGACGGACCGTGCACATCTGTCATGGAAGGCAACATGGCCAAGCTGATTATCTGGTACGACAACGAAGCAGGTTTCACCAACCAGCTCGTGCGTCTGCTGCGCAAGGTCGGCAACAGCCTGTAGGCCTTTTTTCGTACATATATGCCAAAAGCCCGCCGCACACATGTGCGACGGGCTTTTTTCACATCTGCTGTCAGCGTCAGGCAAACATGACTGCAGCCCAGCTTATGGCCTCGCTGTAACAGCGGCTCACCTCTTCGCCACTTACCCCAAGCCTGCGCGCCAGCTCCGCAGCCTGCTGCCAGTCACCTTTCTCGTATGCCGCGGCAAACCGCAGCCACGGCAGCAGCGGGCCCGGCCGCCCCAAAAGGGCGTCTGTCAGCTGCTCATCCAGAGGCATGCCCGCAATGACGGACTCCATGGAGACAGACAGCAATCCGTCAAGCATGGAGAGCAATCCGAGCATAAACATTTCCGATGCGGGGCGTCCGCAGCCTGTACCGCAGACCAGCTCAAGAAATTTTCCGCGCTGCGCGGCCTGAACAGCCACATGACGCGACAGCGGCGAAGACTCCATATCTGACAGTATGGCAACGCAGAGCCACCGGCGCAGCTTTTCCTGCCCGAGCAGCCCCGCAGCCTGCGAAACGGAAACCACCGGCGAAGGCAGAGCGAAAAATGCAGAATTGAGATAGCGCAGAAGCCGTGTGCTGAGAGCGGCGTCAATCCTGATGATGTCTCCCAGTTCGGCCATATCGTATTCGCCGGAAGCCATACGGGCCAGAAGCCGGGTCTTGACCGTTTCCGAGGATGTCAGCTTTTTTCCCGCCACCAGCTGCGGCCTGCTGAAAAAAAAACCCTGAAACAGGTCAAAGCCCAACTCCGCACACAGATCAAACATCTGCCGGTCTTCCACTTTTTCTGCCAGCAGAGTGCATCCGTACGGTCTGATTCGGGCGACATCGCGGGCAATGGCTTCACGCTCACGCCCCAGCACGTCAACCTTGACGATATCGGCAAGAGGCATAAGCGTTTCTGCAGCCTCCTGCCCTATATAGTCATCCAGCGCCACCATGTACCCGGCCTGCCGCAACCGCAGCAGTGCGGCCAGCACCTCCTGCGTCGGCTGCACGTCTTCCAGCACTTCAACCACGCATATATCGGGAGGCAGCATGGCAGGCACACCGTCCACCAGCATTTCGCCACTGTAGTTGATCAGCAGACGTTCTCCGGCGGCAAGTGCCGGTGCCACCATCTCTACGCCGTCGAACACCACGGACGATGTGGCCACATACGCATCCTCCGCCGGTCTGCAGACATTTTCGGGACACACCCGCGAAAGCAGTTCATACCCCCATATGCCGCCCTGAGCCGTAAAAACAGGCTGCCGCGCCACCCATACGGGTACCCCCGAAACCGTGGTGATGACGCCGTCATCCTGCACCACAGCCCCCTGCGACTTTGAAAGCAGGCTGCGCAAATGCTTCAGCAACATGACCCTCTCCGGAAAAACAGAATATCAGCGGAACACCGGCATGCCTGAACAGCCGTGTCTCCGGCGGCACAGTGGCCAGATGAGGTATTACTATAACAGGCAGGCAGAAAAAAGACAGTATAATGAGGACCGGATACGCAGCGGCTCTTCGCCAGATGCGCAGCGATTCTTCGCCAGATGCGCAGCGGCATTCGTCAAATGCGCAACGACTCTTCAAGAGACGAATCAGGAGCAACCACAAGGCTGCGCAGCACAGCATCAACCCTTACGGCACCGGCCGCAGCCCCTTTGACCTTACGCACGTCGCGCAGCAGGGCGCACATTATCCTCACGGCCGCGTCGTCGCGCTGCCAGCTGCGCGCAGCAGCCAGCGAAGCGGCCTCGATCATGGTCTGCTCCGGCACATGCTGGCCGGGATGATCCAGCCGCACCACCACATGCGCTCCGGGTCCGTCCTGCGCATGAAACCACAGATCAAACGCAGACCCGCCTTTGACCACGGCATCATTTCCCGCAGCATTGCGGCCCCGCAGCATCAGAAAACCGTCGCTGCTGCGAAAACGCAGCACCGGACCGGCGCTCTTTGCGGCGGCAGGACGCCCGGTGCGAACCTTGCCGCCATGGCGCTGCACGGGTGCCTCGCGGATGCCTTCGGGGCGCTCCCCCTGACGCACCCGTACAAGATCATTCTCAAGCACGGCTCTGCGCTGCGCCAGATTTTCAAGCCCGCGTTTACCCTTGGCCGCACGGCGGAACATGGCCTCCATGTTTTCGCGCACGGTAAGCAGCGGATCCAGCGCAATTTTTACCGGTGCGCCGTCTCGCCCTTCCACACGCACATCAGCCCGCCGCTCGTCAGAAGCAAACCGGTACAGACACCGCTGCAACAACACGGCATCCTGCTGTTGCGCCACGTACCCCCTCATCCGCTCTTCTTCCTGCTGCAGACGGGCAAGGGCACGCTGCACACGCTTTACCGCAGCGCCGGTTTCCTTGTCGGCATGGGCACGGCTGCGGCGGGCCATGTCGGTGTACAGCACAGCTTCCCCCGCAAGGCGCGCGCCCTCCATGGCCGATACCGCCACAGCCTCTGTCCAGCCGCTGCATTCCTGCGGGGCAAGAGGCCACGCGCTGACCGCCACGGCAGTGTGCCGCGCATCGTAGTAGACAAAAGTATCCCCGCCTGCGGGATTTTCCAGATCAAGCATCAGCGCGTGGGCGTCGGCAGGGTCCATATGCACAAGAGTACGGCGCAGAGCCGGAGTAAGCAGCGGCACCCCCGCGGGCCTGACTCCCTGCGCCACCTGACGCAGCAGCTCCGGCCAGTGCGGCGGTGCGGGCCAGTGCACATCGTCGCCGAAGCCTGCAGGCAATGACTCGGACAGGCTCAGGCCATGATGCAGGTCGGCAATAAGCCAGCGGCAGCTGCAGCCGGCAAACTCCAGTGCAAAACGCCTGTTGATCCAGTCAGAAACAACATTGGTTATTTTTTTGTTTTTCAAATACTTGCGCAGGCGCATGGTGGCCGCAGGCGGAGAAGACGGGTTATCCGGCCTGAGCGATGAAGGAAACAATAAAGGACAGGAGCGGCCGGAACGCAGCACAAGATTGAGCTTTGTTCCGGCCGCAAACAAGACAAGGGTATCGGTGGCATCAGCGGGGTGAAAAATTTTCTCCACCCTTGCGCCAGCCAGCAGCGGTGTCAGTTCCAGCACCAGACGGCGCAGAAAATGGGCATCCATAATGCGCCCTTCTGCAGAAAGCCGGACCTAGTCGCCCCGCAGGCTTTCGTCCTCTTCCTGCTTGCTTTTGCAGTTAATGCACAGCTTGGTCACGGGGCGGGCTTTCAGGCGGGGAACACCAATCTGTTCACCGCAGTCTTCGCACACGCCGAACGAGCCGTCTTCAATACGATCCAGCGCCTGCCGGATTTTTTTGATCAGACGGCGTTCACGGTCACGGATGCGCAGCGTAAATGCGCGGTCGGATTCCATGGTTGCCCTGTCAGCAGGGTCCGCGCACACCTCGTTATTATCAGTCAGATCTTCCAGTGTCGCGTCACCTTTCTCCTGCGCTTCTTCCAGCATGGAGTTCAAAAGATCACGGAAGTATTCAATATCTTTCTGATTCATGTAGCCCTCCTCGGCACGACGGGGAAGATAAACCACAGGCGTACAGTCCCGAATAACCTGCCTGTGATCATTACAAGCTCACTGCCATAAATCATGGGGGTCGGAAAAGTAAAGAGCCATTCACAATATTTCTCGGCCCCGCATGTGCTGCCTTGCAGGCGTAATCAGCTTGCACCCGCCCTTTTAGCACGACAGAGGCGCGGGCAACAGTAGTGCATGTGCTTTTTTTTCCGCCTGCTACCGCTGGCAGCCCGCTATAAACATAAAGAATTTACCGTAATCTCTAGAGAAAATCTAAAAAAACACTCTTTACACTTTTTTTCTACTTTTCCGCTTGACCACCCTGCGGGCTTTTGCTTATAAGGCTCTCCTCGTTGGGGCGAACAGCTCCACTAAGAGCGGGAATAACTCAGTGGTAGAGTGCAACCTTGCCAAGGTTGAAGTCGCGGGTTCAAATCCCGTTTCCCGCTCCAAACTGTTCTTTGATTTTTCTGAGGCGGCATAGCCAAGCGGTAAGGCAGAGGTCTGCAAAACCTCCATTCTCCAGTTCAAATCTGGATGCCGCCTCCAAACTCTCGCGGGAATAACTCAGTGGTAGAGTGCAACCTTGCCAAGGTTGAAGTCGCGGGTTCAAATCCCGTTTCCCGCTCCAAGAGTATACCCGCCTGCGGTGTGAAAACACCGCAGGTTTATTTCCTGCTTCCGCAGCGCGGAAGAGGCCGTGCGGGAATAACTCAGTTGGTAGAGTGTCAGCTTCCCAAGCTGAAGGTCGCGGGTTCGAGTCCCGTTTCCCGCTCCATGATCAAATGAGACCGCAGGGTCACAGCATATATATTTCCTTTGCGGGAATAACTCAGTGGTAGAGTGCAACCTTGCCAAGGTTGAAGTCGCGGGTTCAAATCCCGTTTCCCGCTCCATTTTCAAGGCCGGTATCCGTACCGGTCTTTTTTTATGCCCGCGTGCCGGTGGCCGGTACCGGCTGCCCGCACCTGACAAGTCAGAACGGATTCGCCTTTGCAGACGGACATCGCGCATGTTGCGGCCTTTCACTGCACGTAATACGGCACCATCCCGACATCTGTCCTTACCTCCGGTAAAAAGCCATCTTCACAGCTTTTACAAGACCGCCGCCCTTTCGCCCTGCGCAGTCCCGCATGTCTTTGCGCGGCATCCGCCGCTGCAGCTTCCGGCATACTCCGCGCTGCGGGCACGCTGCGAATATAAGGCGGCATCGGGTACACCGCCGCAGATACAGCCTTGCCTTTATATTTACGACATGTTCATAATACCTGCCGATACTCCCGTGACGCGGCAGAAAAAACCTATGCCTTCCGTCTACGGGCATGAAAATGCATCACGCCGTAAACCAGCGGCAGTTCAGCTGCCGGACCCGGACAGTCCGCCTGCCGCAGTTGCCTGCTACATTCAGGGTGCACCGCCATGATACAACTCTCCTCATGCCCCAAGGGCTGCTCTCAGGATCTGGATAAAGCCGTTCCCGCGGCAGAAACCGTCAGAATGGCCCGCGGCAGACTGCAAAGCCTGAAGCTTGATCTTCTGGCTGAAACGAGACGTGTAGACACCGGCAGGCTGGGTATTCCTGTTTTTTTAAGTGTGTGCGGGCATGACGCACGCACTGTAATGCCCACGCGTAAACAGATGGGTAAAGGAGCCTCGGCGTCACAGGCCGAAGCCTCGGCTCTGATGGAACTGGTGGAACGCTACAGTTATTTCCGTTTTATGCAGCAGACAGAGACGGTGTTTTCCGGCACCTGGTCAGAGGCAGAGGAGCATTTTCAGGGGCAGATTATGCCTGTGGAGCAACTGCTCCTTTCGGTTGGCGACACCTCGGACGCAGCAGCCGTACGCCCGCTGCTCGACCTTGTCCGCTGGCAGTTCTGTCCGGCTACGCAAATCAGCTCAGGGCAGCGTATCGCCCTGCCGCTGGACTGGTTCCGCACTCTGAATGAGTTCAACGGCTCTTCTGCGGGCAATACCTACGAAGAAGCGGTTCTTCAGGGGCTTTGCGAACTTGTCGAGCGGCATGTGTGCTGCATTGCCGCACGCGACAGGCAACCACAGCCCACAATCATGCCGCAGAGCACGGATGATGCCGTTTTGCTCGGCCTGCTGGACAAATTCACAGCCAACGGTATCGAGGTGCTGCTCAAAGACTTCAGCATGGGACTGCCGGCGCCCACCGTGGCCGCTCTGGCGTACGATCCCTCAACGCTCGGCACACGCTCGGAAATAGTGTTCACGGCCGGTACCGCAGCCACTCCGGCCAAGGCCGCCATCCGCGCACTGACAGAGGTGGCCCAGCTGGCAGGCGATTTTGAAACCGGTTCATGCTATGAAGCCTCCGGCCTGCCCAAGTACACCAGTGAGGCAGAAACCGGCTGGCTGAAAACAGGTCCGCAGGTGGCCTTTTCCGACCTTCCCCACATCGGCGACAACGACATATTTGCCGAGCTGACACACCTGACCGCAAAGCTCGGCATGGACGGCTTCCATGCATATTGCATAGACACAACCGCTCCGGAGCTGGACATTCCGGCAGTATACACCATTGTTCCGGGCTTCCGGTTCCGCGAGCGTGACAAAAACGCCTCTCCGGGCCTGTTCATAGGCCGTATTCTGAGCGAGCAGTACCCGCCGGAAGCCGCCGCAGACGGGCTGGAGCAGATACGCAAAGTATACGGAGACCTGCCCTGCCTGCCTTTTTATCAGGGAATCATCGCTCTGCGGCAGCAGCAGTACCGCCAAGCCGCTTCCTGCTTTGCGCAGGCTCAGCCCGTGCAGCCGGAAAAGGATTCGCAGGCCATGGCGGCCTTTTATCACGGCTACAGTCTTACGCTGGCCGATGCATGGGCAGAGGCTTTGCCCCTGCTCGACCGCGCCGTGTCACTATGCCCGCAGATGAAAGAATACATCAACCTGCGCGGAGTGGCCCGCTACCGGTTGCAGCAATACGAAGCCGCAGCGCACGATTTCCGGCACCTGCTGCAGACTCTGGACAGAGAGTCCGCCGTGGATCATGTGAATCTGGGGCTGTGCCATGAAAAGACCGGTAATACAGCCGCCGCTCTGCAGTGCTACCGCGATGCGCTTGCCATAGACCCTGCCCTGCAACGGGCCCGCCAACGCCTGCAGGCTCTGGAAAGTGCCGTATTGTCCGCGTCTGCCTGAGCGCCGCAGCTCCTGCCTGAACGCCGCAGCCCCTGCCGCTCAGTTTTGCACAGCTCTGCAGCATATTTTGCTTTACCGCGGCAATAGCCTGTGGAATAAAAAATAACACATACGCATACACACATTTCCGTGCATGGAGTATGTTGGGCGCACCGGACCGTTGCGGTCCGGGAATCCCCCCTGCGGGTCTGCAAAGAACCTTAACTATTATCGGAGAACACCATGGAAAACAGAACTCTTACTTCCGGTCCCGGCAAAGATTCCTGCAAAATGGCCACTCTGCCCCCCGCAACTCTGGCCTCCGGCCCCGGTAAAGACAGCTGCAAGATGGCCTCGCTTCCTTCGCACTCTGCCTGCGAATAATCCCCCCGCACCAATTATCAGGCGGCCTTCGGGCCGCCCTTTTTTATGCCCCTCAAAATCAGCCACTGTCCGCAAAAGACCGCACTTTTCCCCCCCTGTTGCGCACGGCATCTGCAGCGGGTCTTTCCGTCTCCGGCACCCGTGCCTGCCTCCGGTATTGTACCGCGTCTCCCGCGGTTGTTGTGTACTGCACTTGCGCAACATGACAGCCTTACGGCGGCATGATTTGCGCGCTGCCGTTATTGACAAAAAAACATACCAGATGGTATGTTTTGCCATGGCAATAGCTCACCGCAAAAAAAAAGAGCCAGAAAAAGTCCGGCGCGCACTGCTGGACTGCGCTGCCGCCATTGCTGTTTCCAAGGGTTTTTCAGGACTTACAGTACAAGCTGTGGCAGATGGAGCCGGAGTGACCAAGGGCGGCTTTTTTCATCACTTTCCCAGCAAGCAGGCCCTGATGGATGAAGTATGCGCGGAACTCCTGCGCTCCATTGATGCCCTTGTGGACGAATATATGGCGCAGGAACCGCAAGGGTACGGTGCATTCACCCGCGCGTATGTACAGGCCATACTCACGCCGGCAGAAAAAAGCAGCCCGTGGGTTTCGCTTTCCGTGGCGCTGGTGGCCGACCCGCAGCTGCGGTCGCTGTGGACAGGCTGGCTGCAACAGCGGCTGAACAGACACCGCCAGACAGACAACCATGCCGCGCTGGCCTTTGCCCGCTACGCGGCAGACGGCATCTGGCTGGAAGACCTGATGCTGGGCAAAAAGCGTTCAGCCGGTGAAACAGCCAGACTGCAGAAACAGCTGCTGGCGCTCATAGACAGGAAACAGGAAGCATGAATCCTACAGTAACATCATACGCGGCACTGGCTCTGGCCATCGTGGTTGAGGTCATCGCCACGTCTGTGCTGCCGCACACAAGAGAATTCACCCGCCCGTGGCCCACGCTACTGGTGGCAGTGCTGTACGCCACGGCGTTCTATCTGCTGACCATTGTCACCCGTGCCGTGCCCATAGGCATTGCCTATGCTCTCTGGAGCGGCTTCGGCATCGTACTCATTGCCGCGGTCAACTGGCTCATATTCCGGCAGCGTCTCGACACGCCTGCCATCATAGGACTGGGACTGCTCATATCGGGCATTGTGGTCATCAACGTTTTTTCTAAAACCGTCTCTCACTGACAACGCGCGCCAGACAGCCGGCCGGTGCTCCCAAAGGCACTCCGCACTGCTACACTCCATCCATCCGGCACAAGGCGTCCCCCCGGCACCGGCATCTGCTGCAGCGCACGCCAAAAACCCCCTCCGCAGACATCTGCGGAGGGGGTTCACTTGTTTTTACGGCGCCGTGTCAGCGTTTCTTTTTTTTCGCACCGCTGCTGCTTTTCTTGCCTTGTTCAAGTAACTTGTTACGTTTTTTATCAAAAACAAGAGTTGTACGCAGCGCGGCAAAGCCCAGAGCGGCAGTGCTCAGTATAAGAATAAGCCCTTTCTGTATCTGCCATTTTTCCTTAACAAGCAGACCGGTAGCCCATTCCGCCCCGGCCCTTTCGCCGTAGTAGACAGAAAGAGGCAGCCCCACCAGAACCAGCAGCAGCCCCACCAGCTCCAGCCAGAAAAATGTTTTGCCAAGGATGAGCATGAACAGAGTGGAATCGCGGACAATACGCAGAAAGCGCAGTTTGCCTTCCAGCCCCTTAAGCCGCTCTTCTTCCGTTTCTCCGACTTTCTGCGCCTTTTTAAACGTCTCGGCCACGCCGAACTGTGTCTGCAACGCCCAGTTAAGATTAGCGGCACAAAGGTTGTAATCTTTGTTAAAATCTACCAGAACACGCGGAAACGGAAACCATGCGGCCTCGTCGCGGATATAGGCCAGCCGGTCCATGTTCCGGCGGAAACGGGCTTTCAGTTCCTTCGTTTCCAGATTCACTCTGGCGTGCAGATCACGTTCCAGACGTTCGCGACCGCGTGACAGCGTGATGAAGGACACATAGTTATTCACCTCGCCCAATGCTCCCAGCTTTTCAGCACGTTCCAGAGCCGCCTTGGCAAAATCGTGTTCTTCGGGAAACCATTCATAAATTTCAGTGCGCAGGCGCTGCAAGGCGGCGGACTCGTCGCCTGCCCTGCTTTCCGCCTCCAGCCACGGTCCGTTGAGAGCCGAAAGCAACTGGATATGTCCACGCTCCAGTTCCGGATCCAGCAGCACGCGATTGAAAAAATGCGGATCGCGCTCGATGAGCGAATTCAGAAACCCCACAGCCTGCTCGGCAAAGCCCATTTTTACCTGACACACCCCCTGCCGGTAGGCGGCATCGGTCCAGCCCGGCGTCAGCCGCACCAGCTGCCGGTACAGAGTGTTGGCATTCTGGTATCTGCCCTGCGACTCCATCAGGCGCCCCTGCAAAAACTGATGATACGCCTGCAGCAAAGGCGAGGGTGACAGTCCTTCCGCCTCCCTCCACAAACTGAGAGCCCGTGCGTGGTCTCCGCGCTCCAGCGCCACAAAGCCGTTCAGGGTGCGCACCCTGAAATCCCGCGGAGCCTTGACGGCCTGCTGACCAAGCTCTTTGTCCACCGCTATATGGTCGCCGGAAATAAACATCTCAAGCAGCGACCACACAGGACTTTCATCCTTGGGAGCCAGTTCATCCAGACCGGCCGGATAATCTTTGCCGCGGGTCAGCCACATGACGCGCATCATGCGCAGCTGCATGGCGCTGTTGATGCTGAATATGGCACGGGTGAGAATGCCGGGAATGCCATCCTGCCGCAGCGCCCCCGAAAGTGCTTCCAGACCGCCTTCGGCAAGCATGGAATCGATACTTTTGAAACCCTTGTTCATGGTTTCAAAATCCAGAAGCGCCACTTCGCGCCATATCCCCCTGTCCAGCGTTGTCAGCTGGCGCGACGGGCATTCGGTAAGCACGTGGTTTCGCAACCCGCAGTAAAAACAATGCGGGCTGTTACCAGTGACCAGCCGGTTGGAAACCTCCACCGGCAGCAGACCGGCGCCTGCATCGCCGTCTGCCGAAAGACTGACGTTGCACCAGTCGTCCATGCTGCTGTGATCAATGCTGAACCGCACGTCATGCACCACAAAGCCTTCTCCCAGCAGATAGGCGTTGCGGAAGCTCATATGCGGAAAATCAGGAACCAGCTGGTCCCAGTCAAGCCGCATTTTCTTAGGAAGATCTTCGTTTATATTCAGCCCCTTGCGGTCTGCAACAGCAACCACACAAGGCCAGTATGCTTCGGGGTCTTCCTCTTTCAGGCGGGCCACCAGCTGCAGCAGTTCCTTGCACCACGTGCGCAGCTGCCTCAGGTTGTCCACCGGAAACATCACAAAAAAATCGTGGATGATAAACTTGCACTTCAGACGCGAAAGCAGCTGTTCCAGATGGGTGAAGTATTCTCGCCAACCGGTCTGAAAAGCTTTTTCCACCGGATTGCCCAACGGCTTCAGCACCACATTCCAGCCCAGTGAAGACTGATAGGGCAAGCGGGGGTCTGCCGTCATGGTAAACCATTCCGCGGCTGCCAGCCCTGTCTGGGTACGCACGCTCTCAAACCGCAGTCCCGGCGTTCCCGTGCCCATATCCTTGGCACGCGAATGCACCCATATTTCAAATTCCTGCGGTGCTATGGCATTTTGCGCACGCAGCGTCTGATCTATTGCAACCGAAAGCTCGCGCTTGTATCCAAAAAGCAGCTTGGCGGGAATAACCTGACAAAATACGGCCAATGTGTTGAACTTGGCCCATATGGCAAGGCGGGCAAGCGCCAGAAAGGCGTCGGCGGAAAAAAAGAACCACAGAGCCTGATCGCGCTCGGAGGCAAGATGCATTCCGCCGTAATCCTGCAGGGTCTGCACCACGGCGGGGTTCAGGTCGCCACGCCACGAAAGCCACAGTCCCAGCCCGTTGGAAACCATGCGGCTTTCCTTAAACTCTGGCAGATGCCCGATAAGTGAAGCTAATTGCGGCATAATACAGTACTATCCGGAAATCGAAGGAGCATGAAAAATGGATATCAACAAAGCCATCGCCGACCTGAAAAAAGAACCCGGTTTTGCCGATAACGTCGGCATGATTATGGTGCACAACGGCATTGTACGCGGCTGGTCGCGCAAAGACCACAGCAATGTGACCGCCATACGTATTACTCCCGACTATGCCCGCATGGAAGAAATCCGCGCGGAAATGGAGCAGCGTCCCGGTATTTTCCGCATACTTGCCCATGCCATCGAAGGCGAACTGAAGCCCGGTGACGACGTGCTGTATCTGGTAGTGGCCGGCGACATACGCGAAAACGTCAAAGCAGTGTTTGCCGAACTGCTGGACCGCATCAAGGCTGAAGCTGTAACCAAACAGGAAATTTTCGGCTGACAGCTATGCAGACGGCTGTCCGCGGCGTCCGGTCACAGACGCCGCGGCAGCCTTTTCCGCACTGATTTATCATGCAAGCATCATACCTTGCGCTTTTCAGCCCTCTGCTCCCAGCAGGGTGATAATGGCAGCCAGCGGCAGTCCCACCATGCCTGAAGGCGCTTTCAGTTCTGCATCAAGCTCCATAAACGCTTTTTCCAGCAAAAACGCTTCCAGCAGCACCTGAACGCCTTGTTCATTTTCGGGCACCAGCCTGCTGCCGCCCACGGCTTCAAGATATGTGGTCATGAAAGCTCCTGAGGCTTCTATGCGCCACAAATCGGCCCAGGGTTCAAGAAACGCGCGGTCTTCGGGCCGGAGAACCGATTCATGCATCAGCACCGTGAGCACGGTGTAATGCACCGACCGTACCAGATCTGCCACATCGCGCAGGGGTGAACGCTTCAGCCTCCGTTCGGAAAGAGACTTGTCCGGCCTGCCCTCAAAGTTCACGATCACATACTCTCTGCCGCTGCGCAGCACATTGCCCAGATGCAGGTTGCCATGCACCCTGATTTTCAGACAATCAAGTTTGCGCGTAAGAAAACCGCGCATGCGCCGCAAAGCTTCTTCGCGCAGTTCCAGCACCCGCGCAGCATCGTCTCTGGCCGATTCCGGCAGCAAAACAAGCGAACGTTCCAGACGGGTCAGGACCTGCTTTACCCGGCTTTGCATACCCTGATACACAGACCGTTGATACAGGGTGGAAAACGGCTCCGGAGCAAAAGCAGAGTCTTCAGAGCTGAACGCCAGCGCGCGGTGCAGTTCGCCCACACGCCTGCCCAGCAGCTGCATGCCGGCAAAATCCATATCGCCCATAAGTTCACGGTATTCCTGCGGCAAAGGTCTTCCGGCGGCTTCCACGGGAGAACGGGCATACAGCCGGGGACGGATATCCATCTCGCCCCGTGCGGCCAGCACCCTGTCAAAGAACCTGCGTACCATATCGCGGCACATTTCCTGTGCGTCGCCCTGCGCCTGCACATATTCATGCAGCATGGCCACAGCCATGGACGATGTGCGCGACCGTCTGTACTCCACAACGCCCATATACGCGGGCACATGAGGATACCCCGCCTCTTCGGTAAGAAAGCGCAGCAGTTCCACATCCGGATTCACACCTTCGTCCATGCGGCGGTACACCTTGAAAAGCACACTTTCACCGCAGACAACGCTGGTGGCGTGGATATGGGGCTTCCACAGGGCAGGAGCATCTTCGGCGCAGGCCGCCCGCACTCTGCCGCGGGTACCGCCGGCGGGGGCCACTGCCAGCTCGCCGTGCCTGCCCTTCACTGTCTGCGTGCGCGAGACAAGCTGCAGCAACGCGCCGCAACGGCAGCTGGCATCAAAGGATTCCACAAGTACGGCTTCCGGCGCGTCTTCACCAAAAGTGCACATGAGATGCACAGGCGCTTCACGCACCGTCTGCCGGGCAGGTTCACCAGCCAGCAACGATACAAGCATGCCGAACCATTCCGGCTGGCGCTCATGATACCGTGCTTCCACAATCAGCAACCAGCTGGGGGCACCCTTGCCGCCCACGGGCACCGCTTCCAGAATGACAGCCTCGCGCAGCTGCACGGCGCTTGTTCCCAGCAATCCGCGACGTGTCAGATAGCCGGGCAGAACTCTGCGCTGCAGCGCCTCGCGTACTTCCACATCAAGAAAACGCGCTCCGGACACCGGCATGAGCATAGGCGGCGAAAATAATCCGGTAAGCGCTTCCGCCGCCTCCTCTCTGCGCATGTGGAAAATATAGTAGCCGTAAGGATTGAGCGTAATTGTATACGCCGGTTGCCTGACAGCGGGAAAGCGCGTGTTGCTGAAGACTTCCACCGGCCGGTAGCCTTCCCAGCCGCTTAAATCCAGCGAAGCTGCCTGTGCGTGCCGCGACAGGTTAGTCACCACCAGCACATGTTCTTCACCAGAGCTGCGCATGTAGGCAAGCACACGGGAGTTTTCCGGCCGGAGAAACGAAATGCCGCCCCGGCTGAAAGCCGTATATCTTCTGCGCATTGCGATGATGCGCTTCATCCACCACAGCAGCGAACTTTTGTTGGACTGCTGCGTTTCCACATTCACAGCCTCGTAGTGGTATTCCGGATCGATGACCACCGGCAGAAAAAGACGCTGCGGATTGGAGCGTGAAAAACCGGCGTTTCTGTCCGCACTCCATTGCATGGGGGTACGCACACCGTCGCGGTCGCCCAGATAGTAGTTGTCCCCCATGCCTATCTCGTCACCATAATAAAGCACCGGTGTCCCCGGCATGGTGAAAAGCAGCACGTTAAGCAGCTCCACCCTGCGGCGGTCGTTGCCCAGCAGCGGGGCAAGGCGGCGGCGGATGCCGAGATTTATCCGCGCACGCGGATCACGGGCATACATGCGGTACATATAGTCGCGCTCTTCGTCCGTCACCATCTCCAGCGTCAGTTCGTCGTGGTTACGCAGAAAAATAGCCCACTGACACCCTTCCGGCAGTTCCGGAGTCTGCTCCATTATATCAATGACCGGATGACGGTCTTCCATTTCAATGGCCATAAACATGCGCGGCATAAGCGGAAAATGAAATGCCATATGACACGAATCACCGTCGCCGAAATAACGGGCCGCGTCTTCCGGCCACTGGTTCGCCTCGGCCAGCAGCATGCGGCCCTGAAATCTGCTGTCTATGTGGCTGCGCAACGCTTTAAGAAAATCATGGGTCCGCGGCAGATTTTCGCAGTTTGTGCCTTCTTCCTCGTACAGATAGGGCACAGCATCCAGCCGCACTCCGTCCACACCCATGTCCAGCCAGAAGTCGATGACCCGGAACATGGCTTTGTGCACGGCCGGATTTTCATAATTGAGATCAGGCTGGTGATGATAGAAACGATGCCAGTAATATGCCCGTGCCACAGGGTCCCATGACCAGTTTGAAGGCTCGAAGTCTTTGAAGATGATGCGGGCGTCCTTGTACCTGTCCGAGGTATCGCTCCACACGTAAAAATCGCGCTCTTCCGAACCGGCAGGGGCCCGCCGCGCCCGCCGGAACCAGGCATGCTGGTCGGAGGTGTGGTTGAGCACCAGTTCTGTAATGACGCGCAACCCGCGGGAATGAGCCTCGCGCAGCAGCTTGCGGAAGTCAGCCATGCTGCCGTAGTCGGGGTTGATGCTCATGTAGTCGGCAATATCGTAGCCGTCATCACGCAGCGGAGAGGGGTAAAAGGGCAGCAGCCACAGCGCCGTGACCCCGAGATCCTGCAGATAGTCCAGTTTTTCAATCAGCCCCGCCATATCGCCCATGCCGTCGCCGTCGGAATCATGAAACGATTTGATGTGCAATTCGTATATGATGGCATCCCTGTACCACTGCGGATCAAGGCCCGCCGGCTCAATCATAATGCTCATGCAGCCTCCGGTATGCGCCCGGCGTCATACCGCCGGACGATGCAAAGAGTTGTTTCATCATACCTCAACCATGCGGAATCGCAACCGGCGCATACAGCGGCAGTCAACCGGCCTGTCCCGCCTGTGTGTACCGGAGCAAAACCTTGAGCAATATGCGTCCATATATTATATATAGGCATGTCTATTTCTATGCGCGTTCTGCATATTGCCGCACAGCTATGCCTGTGGTGTCTTGCCGCTGCGGCACATGCCGGCCCCCTGCAATCTCCCGCGGCGGCTGTAATGCCCTACGCGCCGGCTGCGGCACGGGTCGTCCGCGTGGTGGACGGCGATACTCTGATAGTAGACATAGACACCTATCCTCCGGTTTTCGGGCAGGCCATTCCCGTGCGGCTGGCGGGATGCGACACGCCGGAACTCAACGACCCGGACCCGCGTCTGCGGGCTCTTGCAGTGGCTGCCCGGGAATTTGTCCGGCAGGTGCTGGGCGATGCCCCAGTGGAACTGCACGACATCGGTCGGGGGAAGTATTTCCGCATCATCGCCCGTGTGCGGGTGGCAGGGCAGGACCTGAGCACGCTCCTGCTGCAGGCCGGTCTTGCCGTACCCTATGCGGGCGGCAAACGTCCGGACCACAGCGTGCTGCTTACTGCCGCAACGGCCGCCCCCTAAGCGTCTCTCCGTCACAACGACTCGTTTTTATTTGACTTTTAAAAAGAAACCATCTAATAGAACTGCACGGCGTGTCATGGTATGATCGGAGTGCAACCCCAACCCCCCCATGCGGCATGAGCGAACACATCCTGCTTATCGAAGATGACAACGCCTTTCAGGAGATGCTTTCCGAGGCGTTACGAAGCCGCGGGTACGCCGTGAGCTCGGCCTCCAGAGCGGAGGAAGGCATCAGCATGGCGCGTCAGCATGATTTCGATCTTATCCTGACCGATGTCATGCTGCCCGGCATGTCGGGTGTGGAGGCCATTCCTCAGCTGCGTGAAGCCGCCCCCGGTTCCGATATCATCGTCATGACCGCCTACTCCACCAGAGAACTGGCGCTTGAAGCCATCCGTCTGGGAGCCTACGATTTTTTTTCAAAACCATTCAGCCTGAAAGAACTGGACATCGTGGTGCGCAGGGCGCTGGAAAAACGCCGTCTGCAAAAAGAGGTGACCACTCTGCGCGAAACGCTGCGCCATGACAGCCCGGTACAACGCATCATCGGCGACAGCGCCCCCATGCGCGCCGTAAAAACGCTGGTCGAAAAAGTAGCCCCGCTCGATTCGACAGTGCTTATCACCGGCGAATCCGGCACCGGCAAAGAACTGGTCTCCGACACCCTGCGCGCGCTTTCCGGCCGGGCAGGAGCACCTTTTGTCAAGGTAAACTGCGCCGCCATTCCTGAACATCTGTTTGAAAACGAACTGTTCGGTCACGAGAAAGGTGCCTTTACCGGTGCCACATCTGCACAGCCCGGCAAATTTGAACTGGCGCAGGGCGGCACCCTGCTGCTGGACGAAATTGGCGACATGCCCGCAGGCATTCAGCCCAAACTGCTGCGGGCCGTGGAAGAAAAACAGATCGAACGGCTGGGCGGGCGCAGACCGGTTGCAGTCAACGTACGCATTATCGCCGCCACCAACCAGAACCTGCGTGAACTTGTGGCCCGCAAAGCGTTTCGCGAAGACCTGTATTACAGGCTGGGCGTAGCCGTAATCATGCTTCCCCCCCTGCGCGACCGCAAAGAAGACATACCCCGGCTGGCGGAGCATATTCTCCGCAAACTGGGGCTGACGCTGGGCATACCGGTGCACGGCATCACTGCCGCAGCCGTACAGGCGCTTATGAACCACCACTGGCCCGGCAATGTCCGGCAGCTGGCCAACCTGCTGGAAAGAGCGGCCATCAGCGCACAGGGACGCATTACAGCCCAAGACATAGCCGCTGCACTTGCCGTGCAGAACGGTACATCGACGCAGCCCTGCACCGCACAGTCTCCGCATGACGCCCCCGCGGCAGAAGACTGCCTGCGTATGCCCCTGCGCGAAACCCTGCACCAGATGGAACGCAACCTGCTGCTGGAAGCGCTGCGCAGGGCGGAAGGCAGCCAGAAAAACGCTGCGGCCCTGCTGGGTCTTACTCCCAAAAACATGTGGGCAAAACTGCAGAAGCATCAGATACGCATCTGAGTGCCGTCGCGTATCTAATTTTTTTAGACCCGACGGAACATCTCACCCCGCCGGCAAGCTGCTGTTCATCCATCATTCCCGACGACATCCCCCGCAGGACATCAGTGCTCCTGCTCTGCGCGTACCCTGTACACGCCTTATCATCTATTTTTTTTAGACTCACTTAGACCCCGCGGCACAAGCCGTCTGCCTGTCTGCGTTCTGCCCCGACGGTCTATAAATTTTAGATACACACTGCCGCTCCCCCCTTTCTCTTCGCCGGTCATCCGGTGGGGCCGGACATCTGCCAACAAACATAATGCTATTTTTTACACATAGTTATTGAAAAAAAACAAACCGCGCGGCGCGGCTTGGCACGGTGGTTGCCTATAGGAATGCACAACCGCGGCTTGTCCGCAGCAAACGCTTTTCCGCAAAAAGGAGAAAGAACCATGAAAAAGACCATCATGAACCTGCTCAAGGGTGAAGAAGGCGCCACCGCTCTGGAATACGGACTTATCGCAGCCCTCATTGCCGCTGTCATCGTGGCAGCCGTCACCGCGCTGGGTACCAAGGTGAGCGACACCTTCACCTACATCGACTCCAAGATGCCCACCCCCGGTACCTAACAGGGACACAGCAGAATCATCCGCCGACAGACCCTTCAGAGACGGAGCCGGCCTGCAGCCCCCGCTTACCGACAGGCCGTCCTGCAGTATCCGCAACCTGCTCCGCTTATCCGTCCGGCACGGAAGGGATTATCCGCAGACAGCAAAAAGGGCCGGAGCGCATCTCCGGCCCTTTTAGCCACAAAACAGAGGAACACACCATGCAGACCGTCATGCCCATCCTGCTTGTCAGCATTCTGATGACAGCCGTCGTCACCGACATACGGGCCATGCGCATTCCCAACTGGCTCACTTTTCCGGCCATGTTCGCCGGACTGGCGGGGCACGGTGCCGCCGGCGGCGCTGACGGGCTGCTTTTTTCCCTTGCCGGACTGGGACTGGGCGCAGCTCTGATGCTGCTGCCTTTTCTGGCGGGTGTGATGGGCGCGGGCGATGTGAAGCTGATGGGTGCGGCAGGTGCCTTTCTGGGAGCGCAGGGAGTGTTCGGTGCATTCATATGGACCAGCTTTGCCGGCGGCGCCTACGCTCTGGGCGTTCTGCTGTTTCACCTGCCTCAGCTCCGGGCCGTGGGCCGCGCGCTGCACACATCATTTACCACCATGCTGGTTACCGGCGAGATGACCTACACCCCCGCAACAGGCGGAAAGGCACTGCCCCGACTGTGCTACGGCGTGGCCATAGCAGCCGGTACCGTGACCTCCATGTACTTTTCAGGCGCATTGGATGCTGTCTTTTCCGGCATCATGGCAATCCGCTGACGGAGAACCGGCATGAAAAAATCATCACTCATCCAGATTGCTGTAGCGCTGGTGCTGGCACTTGGGGCCGGAGCACTCGTCTTCCGCATGATGCAGGCCCCCGCCCGCACGGCACAGCCCCCCAAAGTCGCCAGCGTCATGCTGGCCGTGGCGGCAGCTGATATGACCAAAGGCACAAGAATACGTGCCGAACAGATCACCATGGCCGAATTTCTGCTGCAGACCGCCCCCGCGGGGGCCTTTTCCTCCGCAGATGAGCTTACGGGCAGAGTGCTCGCTTCCGCCGTGACAGCCGGCGAACCCATCACTCCCGCGCGGCTGGTGGAAGACACCGTCCGTTACGGCGGCGTCAGCACCATGATCAGCCCCGGCAAACGGGCGGTGGCGGTAAAGGGCAACAATGTTCTGGGTATGGCCGGATTCATCCGCCCCGGAAACCATGTGGACGTACTGGTGACCATAGATGACAACAGGCGCCCCCAAGACAAGGCCGTGACCAAAACCGTACTGGAGAACATCCGCGTACTGGCCACCGGCACCGAACTGGAACAGCAGGGCGACGACACCGCCACATCACCGGTGGACATCTATACGCTGGAAATGCTGCCCCGCGAGGTGGAAGTGCTCTCTCTGGCTGCTTCCCGCGGAGAGGTACACTTTTCCCTGCGCAATCCGGCAGATACTGATTCCGTCAAAACAGCCGGTACGGACGTCCCCCATGCGCTTTCCATGCTGCGTCCTGCAGCCGCGCCCGCCAGCAAAGCGCGTGCCGCCGCTTCTGTGGAAGTCATCAGCGGAACACAGCGCTCAACACTGAGGTTCAGGCAATGACTGCTTTCAACAAAGCCACAACGCTTCTGGTATGTTTCCGCCATTTTCCGGTACTGGCTGCGGTGCTGCTGAGCGCCGTATGCGCGCAGGCGGCCATAGTGCCCGCCGCAGTGCAGCTGGCCGCCGGCAAATCGGTCGTTCTTGAAACCGCATCCCCTGTCCGGAGGGTTTCAGTGGCTGCGCCGGAGGTGGCACAAGTACTGGTGCTCTCTCCCACACAGGTCTACGTAACCGGCGTAAAGCCGGGCGGCACCACACTCACGCTGTGGAACGCTGCCGGTGCGGTGTCCCATGTATTCGATATTCAGGTTTCACCGGATATCGCCCGCCTGAAGGAAATGCTGCACAAGCTGCTGCCGTCGGAAAAAGACATAATGGTCATGACGGTAGGTGAATCCATAACTCTGGCAGGCACGGTAAGCAGCCCCGCGCATATTGCCACAGCCATGGACATGGCCCGTATGTACGCCCCCGACAAAGTGACCAACCTCATGAAAGTCGGCGGAATGCATCAGATAATGCTTGAAGTGAAAGTCGCTGAAATGCGCCGCTCCGTCATGCAGCGTCTGGGCATTGATCTGGCTGCCGCGTGGGGCAACAGTTTTGCCTTTACCATGCTCAACCAGCTGTTCACACTTGACAATCAGGACGGAACCATAGGTGTGGGCCGCACCGCCGCTGTGCTGAGCCCTAACAATACCGGCGTGTTTCAGGCACCTGTAGGCGGCATGACACTGACCGGCTTTCTGGATGTGCTCAAGGAAAACGGCCTTGTAAAAGTACTGGCCGAGCCCACGCTGGTCTGCCGGAGCGGTGAGCATGCCAGTTTTCTTGCCGGCGGCGAGATACCCATACCTGTACCGCAGGGGCTGGGCACCGTGGCCATCGAATTCAAAGAATACGGCGTAACGCTGGATTTCACGCCCACGGTACTTTCGCCGCGCCAGATAAGCCTCAAGGTTGAGCCGGAAGTCTCCGAGCTTGATTATGCCAACGTCATCCAGATCAACGGTTTCTCCATTCCCGGCATCAGCAGCAGGCGGGCCTCCACCACGGTGGAGCTGGGCGACGGTCAGAGCTTTGCCATTGCCGGTCTGCTGCGCGATGAAGTCCGCGAAACCATAAAAAAATACCCCGGACTGGGCGACATTCCCGTACTGGGAACCCTGTTCCGTTCTTCCAGCTGGCAGAAAAATGAAACCGAGCTCGTGATCATCATAACCCCGCGGCTGGCCAAACCGCTGGATATGACCGCACAGACCCTGCCCACAGACGGCTTTCGCGAACCCACGGAATATGAATTTTTCATTCAGGGAAAAATGGAAGGCGATGCTCCTGCCGCGGCCCCTGCCGCCATGCGGGGCTCCGGCGATGTTCAGTCCTCAGACGGCAATCCGCCGTCCGGCATGGAAGGCGAGTTCGGCCACGTGCTCAGACTGCGGTAACTGCGGAGAAACAACATGAGCAGATACATCATTGCCACCTTAATACTGGCAGCGCTGGCCGGATGCACCAATGCAGGCGCCCCGGGCACGCAGCGGCCCATACCCGAGTGGGTGCAACAGACCGGTTCTTCATTCCGCCAGCAGCAGCAGGCACAGCGGGCCTGCCCCGCGCCGGAAACAGGCTATGCACCGGCCGCCATGGACGGCGTGCTGGCAGAAGAAACCATCGGCCTGTACCGCACCCCCGAACAGCCCGCGCAAAAGGCGTCCGGCATCAACCTTAATCTGAACGGTCCCAAATAGCCGGAGGAAATCATGGCTTCCACCTATCCGGTCTGTCTGCTGACCAGAAACCTGCATACCGAAGAAGAGCTTTCGCGCCTCATTGCGCACCAGAAGCACTTTCATCTTGCCACTCCGGGCGTATCCGAAGACATGGGGCTGGTCATAGTGGAACTGGGCGGCACCCCGCAGGATGACTTTGACGCCATTGTGGCGCTGGCGGCCGACCCGCGTGTGGGCGAAGTGTTCATCACCGCTCCGCGCAAAGACCCCGATGTCATCATCCGCGCCATGCGCGCCGGTGTCACCGGCTTTCTGGAACAACCTTTCAGCAGCGACAACATTGCCGCGGCGCTGGAAGGATACGCCGCGCGCATGCGTGAAACCGAAACCGCACCGCAGCCTGCTGTACAGCGTCAGGGACGCATCATCCATGTGCTGGGCGCAAAAAGCGGCAGCGGTGCCACGACGGTTACGGTCAATCTGGGCGTGAACAGCGCGCGGAACGGCCGCAGCACCGCGGTGATGGATATGCGCCTGCCGCAGGGCGAGGTTCCGCTTTTTCTGGACATGCAATACGCGCGCACATGGGCAGATGCGGCGCGTGAACTGCACAGACTGGATCATATGTATCTGCAGAGTCTTATGGAACGGCACGAAAGCGGGCTGGAAATACTGGCCGCGCCGGATGAAAACGATGCGCCCGAAACACTGAGCGAGCGCAGCGTAAGAAGTATTCTGCGCCTGCTGCGCACCCGCCATGACGCCGTGCTTATCGACGGCGGTCCGTATGCCGATGAACTGGCTCTCGTATCCATGCACGAAGCGGACGAGGTGCTTCTGGTTTCAGAACTGTCACTGCCGGCGCTGGCCGGAGCCCGCAGGCTGCTCAACAGCATTGCACAGACGGCTCCGGATCTGGACGGTAAAATCCGTCTGGTCATCAACAGGCATGCCGCAGGAAGCGGACTGTCGCAGGAAGAAGCCGAAACCCTGCTGGAACGCAAAGCCTGCTGCCTTATTGAAAATGACTACGAAGCGGCCGTCTCCGCGGTCAATCAGGGTGTGGCCCTGTGCGATGCGCACCCGCGTTCGCCCGCGGCAAAATCGCTGACCGCACTGGCAGACATACTCATGCCTCAGGCCTCTCCGGCTGATACCGGTTCCATGCGCCCCAGAAGCCTGCTGGCCAGATTCATGCCGCGTCGTCCTTCCCGCGTGCGGACAACACAGGACGCGCCTTTGTCCGGCAACCTTCAGACCGCGGAGAGCTGACCATGAAACTGGCAGAACGACTCATGCGCTCCACCCGGCGCACGCCGGCGCCTTTGTCCGGAGTCCCCGTCCGCAGCGAAGACGACGCGCTGGAACAGGCTTTCCGCCGCAGTCCGCAACCTGCCACGCCCCGGACACCGCATACGGATTCCGCTCACGCTGAAACAACCGGAACGGTCTCTGCGCCCGCCGGAACGCATCCGCCGGACATGCGGCACGCATCCGCACCGGCACATGCACGACAGCCGGCGGCACCGGCAGAGCACACCGGAGCTTTGCAGTCTCCGCCGGACGCAGACGTACCGGCTCCCGCCTCTTCCGGTGCTGCACGTACTGCCATGCGCCAGCAGGCTTTCCGGCCTGCACGGTCCGGCAACAGCACTGTGTCCTGCGCCGCCCCGCAGGAAGAAGACTATTACGAAGCCAAAGCCCGTGTGCATGCCCGCGTGCTGGAGCTTATGGACATCAGTGCGGCCGAACACCTCAATCCGGAGGTACTGGGTACTGAAATCCGCCGGCTGGTGGAAAAGGTACTGCATGAAGAATACCGGCAAATTCCGCTCAACAGTCAGGAGCGCCGACGCGTAGCCGAGGAAATACAGCATGAAATACTGGGCCTCGGCCCGCTGGAGCCTCTGCTGGCCGACCCTTCTGTTTCGGATATTCTGGTGAACAATTACCGGCAGGTATATGTGGAGCGCGGGGGCAAGCTGCACAAGGCGGGTGTACGTTTTCACGATGACGAACATCTGCGGCAGATCATCGACCGCATTGTTTCACGCATCGGGCGGCGCGTGGACGAATCATCGCCCATGGTGGACGCCCGTCTTGCTGACGGCTCACGAGTCAACGCCATAATCCCCCCGCTGGCGCTGGACGGCCCCAGCCTCTCCATACGCCGTTTTTCCAAGGACCCGCTGGAACTGGACGACCTGATACGCTTCAAGGCACTGACCCCGGAAATGGGCGAAGTGCTGCGCGGTATAGTTAAAGCCCGGCTGAACATCATTGTCTCCGGCGGCACCGGATCGGGCAAAACAACCATGCTCAACTGCCTGTCGCGCTTTGTGCCCCACGACGAACGCATTGTGACCATTGAAGACGCTGCGGAACTGCAGCTGAAACAGGAGCACGTGGTCAGGCTGGAAACAAGACCGGCAAACATAGAAGGCCACGGCGAAATAACGGCCCGTGATCTGGTGAAAAACTGCCTGCGGATGCGTCCGGACAGAATCATCGTGGGCGAAGTGCGTTCCGCCGAAGTGCTGGACATGCTGCAGGCCATGAACACCGGTCATGACGGTTCACTGACCACAATCCACGCCAACAGCCCGCGTGACTGCCTGATGCGTCTTGAAACCATGGTGGCCATGTCGGGGCTGAACATCAGCACGCTGTCCCTTAAACGCTATATCACTTCCGCCGTTGACGTCATTGTGCAGGTTTCGCGGCTTTCCGACGGTTCGCGCAAACTGACCAGTCTGACAGAAATAACCGGTATGGAAGGAGAGGCCGTGACCATGCAGGAAATATTCTCCTTCCGGCAGACCGGGGTGGGGCAGGACGGCAAGGTCACAGGCAGCTTTGCCGGTGCCGGTATCAGACCAAGATTCGCCTCGCGGCTTGCCGCGGCGGGCATTCCGCTGGACGGAACCCTGTTTGAAAAAGGCATGGAACAGGCGTGACACCGCCTGAACAGGAGAAACCGCATGATTCTCATAGCCACGCTGCTGGCGGTAGCCGCCTGCTTTATTCTGGTGCTGGGTACCGGAAACCTGCTGTCCGCGCGCAGACACGAGGCAAAAGCGCGTGTGAGCCGCCGTCTGACGGCGCTGGCAGTCCGGCACGAAACAGCCCCCCCCGCAGACATAGAACGCCGCAGAGCCATGTCGGGCATGCAGTGGCTGGACAAAGTTCTGTCAGGACGTTCTGTCATGCGCAGGCTCGATCTTATTCTCGAACAGGGCAAGACCGACATAAACGTGGGGGTCATCATTCTGGCAGCCGTCACTCTGGCCGCTGCGGGCTTCGCCTTCATACGTCTGCTCACTGACAATTTCTGGCTTTGTGCCGTCACCCCGTTTGCCGCCGGTTATCTGCCCTTTGCGTGGATTCTTTCCCGCCGCACACGACGCATGAACAGATTTCACAGACAGCTGCCCGATGCGCTGGACCTTATTGCCCGCGCATTGAAAGCCGGCCATGCCTTTCCGCAGGGCATGCGCATGGTGGCCGATGAATTCGCCGATCCGGTAGGACCGGAATTTCAGATCACGCTTGATGAAATCAACTTCGGAGTGTCTCCGGATGCCGCGCTGCACGCCATGACCCGGCGCGTGGACTGCGCCGACCTGCGGTTCTTTGTGGTTTCTGTAAACATCCAGCGCGAAACCGGAGGCAATCTGGCGGAAATCGTTTCCGGCATCGCCCTGCTGCTGCGCGAACGCTTCAAACTGCACGGCAGAGTAAAGGTGCTTTCGGCAGAAGGCAGGCTGACCGCATGGATACTGTTTGCCCTGCCTTTCGGCATAGGGTTCATCATCCACCTGCTCAACCCCGATTTCATGAGCGCGCTGTACACCACACCGGAAGGCAACATGCTGTTGAACGGTTCGCTCTTTCTTATGACTGCGGGCGCGCTGGCGCTGAAAAAACTGACCACCATACGGGTATAGGAGGCAGCCATGAACATACAGAACATGCTTCCGCTGCTTGTGGCGGCTCTCGCTTCCGCCTCTGTCATGCTGGCCTTTTTCGGACTGCGCGGGCTGCTGAACGGCAGACAGCGGGCAAAACAGCTGCAGCGCCGCGTCCGGCATCACATCAGTCCGACCCGCATCTCCGGCATGCAGCCTGCGGCGGAAACACAGCAGGGACGGCGGCAGCTGACCGCAAAGCTGAACGACCTCATGAGCACCATAGGTGAACGTCTTGCCCCCAGAAATGAAGAACAGATGGGACAGACCAACCTCGCCCTCGTGCGGGCAGGATACCGCAGCCGCAAAGCCCCGCTGATACTCTGGGGCGCCAAGGCGGGATGCATGCTGCTGGGACTGACATGCGGACTGCTGATACGGCTTGCCGCCGGTGAAACCATTCCCGCCGGCATGCTGGCGCTGCTCTTTATCTGCCCTGCTGTTCTGGGACTGTATCTGCCGGATGCATGGGTATCATCCAAAGTACGCACCCGCCGCCGCCAGATGGAAGACAGTCTGCCCGATGCGCTTGACCTCCTTGTGGTCTGCGTCGAAGCGGGCATGGGGCTTGATCAGGCCATAGGGCGTGTCGCCCGTGAGCTGTCGCTCTCCAGCCCTGTGCTGGGTGAAGAGCTTTCCATGCTGGTCAGTGAGCTGCGGGCCGGAAAAACCAGATCGGAATCACTGAAGAATCTGGCGCACCGCGTAGGTCTGGAAGATGTGAACAGTCTGGTTACCCTGATTATTCAGGCCGATGCATTCGGCACCAGCATCGCACACACGCTGCGCGTCTATTCCGACACCATGCGCACCACGCGCTTTCAAAGAGCCGAGGAAATCGCCGCCAAGATGCCTGTCAAACTGCTTTTCCCTCTCGTATTCTGCATACTTCCGGCTCTTTTTGTCGCCATCATGGGGCCTGCGGGCATCCGTCTGATGCAGGTCTTTTCACAAATGGAATAGGAGAGGACACCATGAACCGCCTTGCATACATATTTTCAATTGCCGCGGCTGCCATACTGCTGGGCGGCTGCGCTCAGGGAAAAGAAAACAACTCCGGCCGTTTTTCGCTCATGCAGCGTTATCACAGCGGACAGCCCCTGCTGGCAGAAGAAACCGGGCAGGACACGCGGAACAACCATGACAACAGCGCTGAAGCACGTGAGCATCTGGCACGCGGACTCCGCTTTCTGCAGCAGGAAAGAGACGAGCTGGCTTTTGAACAGTTCAGTCGCGCCGCGTCGCTTGACCCCGCGCTGACTCAGGCCCGTTATCAGCGCGGTCTGCTGCTGCACAGCCGGGGCATGCAGCAGGAAGCCATGCAGGAAATGGAAGCGGTACTGGCACTGGAGCCTGACCATGCAAAGGCGCATGAAGCCAGCGGAGCCATTTTTTTCACCGCAGGGCTGATGGAAGAAGCACTGGATATGTTCACCAAAGCGGTGAGTCTGGATGCCGGACTGGAAAACAGTCATGCGTTCATAGCCGCCATCAGAAACTACCGGGGAGAACATACACAGGCGCTGCAAGCGCTGCAGGCAGCGCTTGCGCTCTACCCCGCATCCGCCGCGCTGCACAATAACGCTGGCATGACCCTTTCCATGCTGCACCGCGATGCCGAAGCCGTCCCCCACTTCCGTCAGGCCATCAGTCTTGGCGCACCCGCGGCAAAAACATGGAACAACATGGGACTGGCCCTGTGCAGAATGAACCGTCTGGACGAAGCGCTCATAGCATTCCGCAATGCAGGCACCGAGGCTGCCGCATACAATAACCTGGGCTACTATCTTTTTCTGCAGAACCGCCACCGCGAGGCCGTCGTGTATCTGGAAAAAGCCATGGAGCTTGAACCGCGCTACTACGCCCGTGCAGCTGAAAACCTGAAACGCGCCCGACTGGCAGCCCGTTTTGACGCGGCCCCCGCCGCTCCTGCCGCCATACGGCAGATACCGGCGCCCCCCGTCGTACAGCCCGCAGCAACACCGCATAACCGGACACAATCCACCGCGTTGCCCTTGGCTGTGCCGGCGGTTGCGGCAGATACCGCAAACATGCCCCCCGCAGCCGGTGCCGTTTCCGTCGCAGACTCTCCCGCCGCCGTTGTGACAAACGCCGCACCGCAGTCTGAGGACAAGGTATGGGCCGTGCATGAAAGTTCGTGGAAAGACGCTCACAAGGCACAACAACGTGCCGGCGAACTGCGCAGCATGGGTTTCGATGCCAGAGTGGCCACATTTGCCATCAGACAACACGGCACATGGCACAGGGTGGTGCTGGGCAGCCATCAGACCATGGAAGAAGCCGACGCCCGCTGTGCAGCGCTTGTACGGCAGGCGGCATTCGAAAACCTGCGTTCGGTACGTGTTCCTGCAACGCTGATACCTGCCGGCACCCCCGCCGCGCAGCAACTGTAGCCGGTGCCCGCACAGGAGGCCACCATGCCGATATCTTTCACACGCGATGAACGCGGCCTTGCCGCCATCGAGGTAGCCCTGCTTGTACCGGTGCTGGCAGCACTGCTGTACGTGCTCGTCGAAGGCGGCAACACCATACGCACCTATTCCGCACTTACAGAAGCCAGCCGTTCTGCGGCAAGGCATGTGGTGCTGACGGGCGAAACCGACAATCTGGACGCTTTTGTCCGTTCGCTTGTCACCTCGCTTGACCCGCAGGCCCTGAGTACAAATGTCAGCGCCGCGGAACAGGGCGCCATGGTCACCGTACAGGTGCGCTACGGGTACAAGTCTGTTTTTACCAGCAACATTATTACGGGAGAAGCCAATGAACCGCTTTACACACTTACTGCGCAGACCAGCATGCCTCTGCCGTAGACTGGGCGGGCAGCTTGCGGCAGGAGCAGAAGGAGCCTCCGCCGCGCTCATGGCTGTCCTGTTGCCGGTCATACTGGGCATCATGGGGCTGGGGCTGGATTCGGGCATGCTGTATCTTTCGCACAGCCGACTTCAGGCCGCGGTAGATGCCGCCGCTCTGGCCGGCAGTCTTCAGCTGCCCTACGACCCCGCCATGGACAAGGGACTGGTACGTGCGGCTGTGGACGAATACATGCACGCCAATTTTCCTCAGGCCGTGGTGCAGTCCGTGCTGCCCGGGGCGGAGGAACGCAGCGTCACGGTAAACGCCGAGGCAACCGTAGGCACCATATTCATGGGCGCGCTGGGCATCGGCTCTTCCACGGTACGCGCGCAGGCTTCAGCGGGGTACAACAACCTCGAAGTCGTCTTCGTCATCGATAATTCCGGCTCCATGAAGGGTTCGCCCATCAATGAAACCAATGCCGCGGCTACCCGTCTGGTGGATCTCATCATGCCCGAAGGCATGGCCACATCGGTTAAAATCGGCCTTGTCCCCTTCCGCGGCAAAGTGCGCATTCCAGCCGATGTCGACGGGCTGCCCTCCGGCTGCCGCAATGCCGACGGCTCACTGAACGAGGACGGCCTGCTGGATGAATACAAAAAGCCCGAATACCGTTACCCGTACAACGACAGGCTGAGAGTGACTCCGTACTCCTGCTCCAGCATCCCCCTTACCCAGGGTCTGACAGCCGACCGCGCCACCATAACACAGGCCATAGGACGTCAGGATGCACGGGGTGATTCTTCCGGCACCGTCATATCAGAAGGCCTGAAATGGGCACGCCACGTGCTGACCCCCGAGGAGCCTTTCACCGAAGGCTCCTCCGCCAAAGACATGCGCAAGGTGATCATCCTGCTGACAGACGGAGATACCGAAGACGGAAACTGCGGCGGCAACTATTCCGTGTATTACCGGCCCAACAACTACTGGACCAACGCCTACTACGGCATGATGGACATGGACTCGCACTGCGAAGACGGCGGCGTGCTGAACAACGCCATGCTCAGTGAAGCGGCTCTGGCCAAAGATGCCGGCATAGAAATATTCGCCATCCGGTACGGCTCTTCAGACGCTGTGGACCGCAATCTGATGCGGGCTGTCGCATCCAGCAAGGAAGGCACCGATGACCACTATTTCGATGCGCCTTCACCGTACGACATTGACGATGTGTTCAAACTGATCGGCCGTCAGCTCGGCTGGAGACTGCTGCGCTGACGCGCAGCAAGGAGACTGCCCATGCACGCATTCCGACTTGTCACAGGCAGGCTGCGGCACGACACGAGCGGACTCAGCTCGCTGGAGCTGGCCCTTACTCTGCCTGTGCTGCTGATGATGGTTTTCGGGCTCATTGAATTCGGCTATAACCTATTTGCCAGAACCACGGTGGACAAAGCCGCACTTATCGGAGCACGCTACGCCGTGACCGGTCAGGGCTTTGACGACGGCACACGCCATGCACGCATTGTGCAGGAGGCCCGGAGACTGACGGGAGTTCTGGCCGGCAGTTCGCCGCAAAGCGTCACCGTCACCATAGGCAGCATTGCCGCCGGTGCGGGAGATGACGCCCTGATAGAAGGCGATGCAGGCCTGCCCTGCGACAGGGTTCAGGTACGGGTGGAATACCGTTACACTCCGGTAACCCCCGTAGTGGGCAGTCTGCTGGGACCGGAAATAACGGTGCAGGGCATCGAACGCATGATCAACGAACCATGGGTGGCATGCCGGTGAGCGTTCCCGTTCTGGCCTGCATGCCGGTAAACACCTGTATGCGGCCTGAAACGGCCGGAATTATCCGCCGGTTGCGCCCGCGCGCTTGCCCGGTGACAAAGGACGCCACCATGCACCATTCGCTCAGCCTGCTTTTTGTCACCTGTTCGGAAGAACTGGCGGACGGCATAGTGCACAGCGCTTCGGAATGCGGTCTGCACCCCGCCTATTCTCTTGTGGGGTCGGCTCAGGAGCTTTCCCGCGCGCTTGCCGAAGAATCCTGGGACATCATTCTGGCCGAACCCCATGTGGCGGGCATGCCGTGGCAGCAGATACTTGCGGCCGTGCGCCGTGTGCACGAAGGGATTCCTTTTGTCCTTGTCATGCCTGCCCCCGACCCGCAGGCCGCGGCGCAGGCCGTCCACGACGGTGCCGATGAAGTGCTGCTGCCTGCGGACTGGCATACCGGCGCCGCCCTGCAGCGGCTGCGCAGTCAGGCAGTGCTGAGCCGCAGACAAGGTGCCCGCCGCCGTTCACGCGCAGATGATGAAAAAGAATGGCGCGCGCTGGTCGAAAACACCATGGTCGGCATGTTCCGCTGCCGCCCGTGGGGCGAGCTGGTACAGGTGAATCCTGCTTTTGCCGCCATATTCGGCTACCGTTCCCCCCAAGAGCTGCTGAATGCCCATGCCGGAAAAAAGGGGCCCCATGTTCCGGCCGCAGAAATAAAAGAACTGCTGCCGGCACTGAGGAATGAAGGCCTGCTGACAGAATACGAGATGCACGCAGCACGGCCCGACGGTTCCGGCGTATGGCTTTCCGTCAATGCCAGAACCATACGGGGGGCCGCCGGAGAAATTTCGGGCATAGAAGGCACGGTGGAAGACATCGGCAACCGCAAGTCGGTCGAAAACATGATTGTCCGGGCAAAGCAGGAGTGGGAAAAAACATTCGACAGTGTACCCGACATAATCGTCCTGCTGGACAGCGACCTGCACATAAGGCGATGCAACATGGCGCTGGGAACGCTGCTGGGCCGCCATCCGCGCGAACTGGTGGGACAGGACAGCCGCAAAACACTTTTCGACGGCGGCACACACGGCCCTGTGCTTGACTCGCTGCCTGCGCTGAGCCGCGGACAAAGCCATACCGAAGAACTGCACCTGCCCGCGCTGGGCGGACATTTTCTGATAACCTTTTCGCCGCTGTTCACCGGTACCGGATCAGATGCTGAACCGGAAGGCACCGTACTGGTGGCACGCGACATAAGCAGCCGCAAACAGCTGGAAGCACAGTTGCGCCAGGCTCAGAAAATGGAGGCCATAGGCACGCTGGCAGGCGGAATCGCTCACGATTTCAACAACATCCTCGGCGTGATGATGGGCTATACTGAAATGAGCATGGATGAAACCACGGAAGGTTCGGCCATGCAGCGGCGGCTGGACGCCGTACTCTCTGCCGGAAGGCGCGCCCGCGACCTCATCCATCAGATACTTACTTTCAGCAGACACGAAGAGCCTTCGCGTCATCCGCTCAACCTTGTTTCCCCCGTCAAGGAAACGGTCAAACTGCTGCGGGCTTCGCTGCCGGCCAACATTGCCATCGACCTGCGTACAGACACTGTGCCTCCCGTCAATGCAAACCTGAGCCAGATTCAGCAGGTGGTCATGAACCTGTGCGCCAACGCAGCCCACGCCATGCGCGGCCCGGGCGGCAACCTGCTGCTTGCGCTGGACAGCACCCTGCTTACCGCCGAAGAAGCGCGCCCTCTTTCCGTCTCTGCGGGCACGTATGTCCGCCTGCGTGTGTCCGACACGGGGCACGGTATCGACCCGCAGATACTGCACAGCATTTTTGACCCGTTTTTCACCACAAAAAAACCCGACGAAGGAACGGGCATGGGGCTGGCGCTGGTGCACGGCATCATCACCGCGCACGGCGGTACGGTATCTGTCTCGTCCGTACCCGGGCAGGGAACAGACTTCACCATACTGCTGCCTGCCACCGACGGACAGAATGTATCGGAACCGGGCGGGTCACTGCGCCACGCGGGCAGCGGCATTGTGCTGGTGGTGGATGATGAAAAAGCGCTGGCAGGCGTCATGGCCGATATGCTGCAAAGCATGGGATACACCCCGCGCATAGCCGATTCGCCGGCTCAGGCGCTGCACATGGTAAGCCGCGCCCCGCAGGAATTTGCCCTTGTGCTTACAGACCAGACCATGCCGGACATGACCGGAACAGAGCTGGCGGCACGCCTGCATGCGGTGCGCCCCGACCTGCCGGTCATTCTGTGCACGGGCTTCAGCGAGGGGCTTACGCGTGAAGCCGCACGCAAGGCCGGAATCAGCGAACTGCTGCTCAAACCCGTATTACGCGGCGATCTGGCAAAGGCGCTGGCATGTCTTGAATTTGACTGCGGGCTGTGACCGCAAAAAACCCCTGCCGCAAAAACGGCAGGGGTCAGGAACTGCAGCGCAGCAGAACAATCAGCCCAGCTTGATAACACCCAGACCGTTGAGCATGACCAGCAGCACCAGCACGGGGGTCACCCAGCGCACCAGCCGGAACACCACGGACACCACAGAGGTGTTGTGCAGTTCTCCGCTGTTGGAAAGCTCGTCCTGCATATTCTTTCTGCCCCACACCCAGCCGATGAAAACACAGATAAGCAGCCCGCCGGCGGGCAGCAGAATATTGGACGACAGGTAATCGTAAAAATCAAAAAAGTTCATGCCGAACACGGTTACATCGGCCATGGTGCTGAACGACAGCGTGGCAGGTGCGCCCGTAACCGCCAGCAGCAACGCGGTAAGCACCGTAGCCGTCTTGCGCGACCAGCCGAGGGCTTCTGTCAGAAAAGCCACCGGCACTTCCATAAGCGACAACATGGCCCCGATGGTCGCAATGCCCGTAAGCACAAAAAAAGCAACCATGAACAGCTGCCCCGCAGGCATGGCACTGAATACCGCAGGTATGGTCATGAACAGCAGTCCCGGCCCGGCCGCCGGTTCAAAGCCGAAGTTGAACACAGCGGGAAAAATGGCAATGCCCGCCAGCATGGAAACCATGAGGTCTGCCAGCATGACACGCGTTGTGGTGACGGGAATGTTGGCGTCGGCGCGGAAGTAGCTGCCGTAAGTCATCATGGTGCCCATGCCGATGGACAGCTTGAAAAATGCAAGCCCCATGGCCATCAGCACCACATTGCCGGTAATCTTGCTGAAATCGGGATTGAACAGAAAGGCAAGCCCTTCCGCCGCCTTGGGCAGCGTAAGCGAGCGCGCGCAGACAAGCAGCAGCATGACAAAAAGAATGGGCAGCAGTGTTTTGGTCGTTTTTTCTATACCTTTGCTCACCCCGCCGATGATGATGTAGCTGATGAGCACCAGAACCCCCCACTGCCACATCAGCGAAGACCACGGCGCGCTGACCATGGCCCCGAAAACCGCTTCGCCTGTTTTAGGGTCTGTGGCGTTCAGCACACCGGTGACAGACTTGACGATGTAAAAAAACACCCAGCCCACCACATTGGTATAAAAGGAAAGAATGACAAACGCGGCGATGCATCCGGAAAGCCCCACCAGCCACCACGGCGTGCCCGGGGCCAGCTTGCGGAATGTGCCCACGGCGTTGCTGCGCGCCCTGCGGCCCATCATTATCTCCGCAATCATGATAGGAAGCCCCACAACCAGTGTGGCTATGATGTAAAGCAGAAGAAACGAAGCGCCCCCGTTTTCTCCTGTCATATAGGGAAATTTCCAGATGTTCCCCAGCCCGACCGCAGACCCCAGAGTCGCAGCCAGCACCCCCAGCTTTGATGAAAAGCCGTCGCGTTGATTTGTTGCCATATTCCTTCACTCTCCTCGTAAAGATACCCCCGGACATACCGGCGGGTGAATTTTCCTAGTCGCAGACGCTGTACGTTTCAACTAATTTTTCCATAATCTGCCAAAAAACAAAAGCGGCACTCTCATCAAGTGCCGCATAAAACGTTCTTATTTATTCATCATATAGCTTTCTCGCGTCGGCTTTAATCTCTTCGCGCACTGCCAGCCACTGGTTTTCAGCCCATTCGGGGCCGGGCTGTCTGCTGGGCATGACAGTAAGCTGTCCCGAGCTGCCCGCGCACGAAAGTTCCACCTGCACCAGTTCACCGCTGCGCACCGCCCTGGGCGAAAAAGAAGCGACAAAAGAAGCGGCATGAGCCACTTCTTCCGGCGTCCACGGGTCATCGTCTATCTGCCGGCCCACAGCTACCGGACCGGGAAAACCGCAGACCTTGAACACAAGATCGCCCTTTCTGGCCAGTTTGCGCAGGCCCTCGTTATCCGCCTTGTTTCTGCCCACTGTCAGCCAGCGGTTTGCCGCCCAGTACTGCCGCCCCACGTTGGCCAGTTTAAAATCGCGGGCCTGCGGGTCGGGCAGACGGCTGAGCACAGGCCAGTAACGGCGTGCATTTTCCTTTTCCGCCAGCTTGCAGCCCCCGGCCGGAGTCGGTATTTCGGGCAACCGGTAATGTTCCGCCAGCGCCATCTGCTCCTTGCGTCCCCTGCCCGATATGGACAGCAGGCGTGAACGGTCTATCCAGCCCCGTTCTTCCGCCTCGGTGGGGTCGAGACGCAGGGCGCATAAAGGCCGTACAAGAATATCGCGGACTTCCGCATCTCTGCGGATTACATTGAGGGTGTCCCGCCGCTGCGACATGGGCCGCTGGCCCACCACTTCGCCGGATATGATGAATCTGGCACCGTATTCCTGCAGCAGCGCGCGGGTACGGCGCATCATCAGTATCTTGCAGTCCACGCAGGGGTTCAGCACCTTGCCGTAACCATGAGCGGGCCGCCCACGCATCATGGAGACAAAGTCATCACTCACGTCCACCACGGCTATGTCCAGCCCGTACATGGATTCCCAGCGGTTCACCTCTCTGGGTTTGCCGAAAAAAGGCGTTACAAAATGCAGGCATTTGACACGCAGTCCCTGTTCCTGCACAACCTTGACCGCAAGTATGGAGTCGAGCCCGCCCGACAGCAGGGCAAGGGCATCGTACTGTTGCTGTATATCGTCGCTCATCCCCTCCTCATAAAGACAGGGGGCGTTGTTGGCAACTGCTCACTTTTTCGCGCGCGGAATTCTGACCCTGAAGCCGGACCGCCTGCGGACGTTGCCCAGCCGTCCGGCTTCTGGTATTGCCTTTGAGCCAGAAACACTTTTTCCGTTCACGGAGTCCCACTCATGTCGAAAAAAACCAGCCTCACTCCTGAGGAAATGCGCCGCGAGGCGCTGAACACCGCGCTGAGCACCATAGAACGCAAGTATGGCTCCGGCTCGGTAATGAAACTGTCAGACGACGCGCATACCAATGTGGCTGTCATTCCTTCCGGCTCCATAGGGCTTGACCTTGCTCTGGGAGTGGGCGGAATCCCACGCGGACGCGTTACCGAAATATATGGTCCCGAATCATCGGGTAAAACCACCCTTGCCCTGCACATGATCGCCGAATGCCAGAAACAGGGCGGCACGGCCGCGTTCATCGACGCAGAGCACGCGCTGGATATCAATTATGCCCGGCGGCTGGGCGTAAAAACCGACGAGATGCTCATCTCGCAGCCGGACTACGGCGAGCAGGCACTTGATATCGCCGACATGCTTGTGCGCTCCAACGCCGTGGACGTGGTGGTCATCGACTCCGTGGCGGCGCTTATTCCCCAGTCGGAACTTGAAGGCAACATGGGTGAAACGCAGGTGGGCTCGCAGGCGCGGCTTATGTCGCATGCCATGCGCAAACTCACCGGCACCATTCACAAATCACGCACATCTGTCATATTCATCAACCAGATCCGCATGAAAATCGGCACCATGGGGTATGGCAGCCCGGAAACGACCACCGGCGGCAATGCACTCAAATTCTACTGCTCGGTGCGTATAGACGTGCGCAAGATACAGACCCTGAAAGACAAGGAAGAAGTGTACGGCAACCGCGTGCGCGTAAAGATTGTCAAAAACAAGGTTGCACCGCCGTTCCGCGAAGCTCAGTTCGATATTCTGTACGGTCAGGGTGTTTCGCGCACAGGCGAGCTGATCGATCTGGGCGTGGAAACGGGCATTGTGGAAAAAAGCGGCGCGTGGTACGCATTCGGCTCGGAGCGTCTGGGACAGGGCAAAGAAAACGTCCGCCAGATGCTGCAGGAAAACACCACCCTGCGCGAGGCTATCGAACAGAAGCTCCTTGAGCATCTGGGCATGCGTGAGCCCGTGCAGAGCGCGGACGAGGCCGAAAAACAGGACTGATAACAGCATCGCACCACGCCACGGCGCAGGTGCTGTGCTTTTCTGTTTGTGTTGTATAAAGTCTCTGCCGCCCCGAAAGGGGCGGCTTTTTTGAACACACGGACTGTCGCGCACGATACCATACTGGACAGGAGAGGAAACTGTGATCACTGCCAACGAAATCAGGCACCGCTTTCTTGAATTTTTCCGGAAGAACGGCCACGAGGTCGTGGATTCTTCGTCGCTTGTGCCCAACGACGACCCCACACTGCTGTTCACCAATGCGGGCATGGTGCAGTTCAAAAAGATTTTTCTGGGGCAGGAAAAACGCGCATACAGCCGCGCGACCACATCGCAGAAGTGTCTGCGTGTGGGCGGCAAGCACAACGACCTTGAAAACGTGGGCCGCACCGCACGCCACCACACGTTCTTTGAAATGCTGGGCAACTTTTCCTTCGGCGACTACTTCAAGGAAGACGCCATACGCTTTGCATGGTCGTTCATTACCGAAGAACTGAAGCTGCCCAAGGAAAAGCTGTACATCACCATATACCGGGACGACGACGAAGCCGAAAAACTGTGGCAGAGCGTTGCCGGCGTGCCGTCCGAACGCATCTACCGGCTGGGCGAAAAAGACAACTTCTGGTCCATGGGCGACACGGGTCCCTGCGGGCCCTGCTCCGAAATTCATATTGATCAGGGTGCCGACATGGCCTGCGGGCCGGACTGCGGCATAGGCAAATGCGACTGTGACCGTTTTCTTGAAATATGGAACCTGGTGTTCATGCAGTACGATCAGGCCCCTGACGGCACCCGCACACCGCTGCCCAACCCCTGCATCGACACCGGCATGGGACTGGAACGCATAGCGGCTGTCTGCCAGAATGTGCGCTCCAACTTCGACTGCGACCTCTTTCAGGCGTTCATCAATTACACGGCCGAACTGGCAGGTGTATCCTACCGCAAAGATTCGGAAGACACCGACACGGCTCTGCGCGTCATCGCCGACCACAGCCGCGCCATCGCCTTTATGATTGCCGACGGCATTCTGCCGTCCAACGAGGGCCGCGGCTATGTGCTGCGCCGTCTTATCCGGCGTGCCTACCGTTTCGGCAGACTTATCGGGCTGGAAGGTTCGTATCTGTACAAAACGGCGCTCAAGGTTGTGGAGGAAATGGGCGGAGCCTTCCCCGAACTGCTTGAAAACAAAGACTTCATGGCCCGCGTGGTGCGTGAAGAAGAAGAACGCTTCAACAAAACGCTGGATAAAGGCCTGCTGCTGCTTGAGGACGAACTGTCTGCACTGACTGCCCGCAACAGCACCTGCGTTGCCGGCGATGTGGCGTTCAAGCTGTACGACACCTTCGGGTTCCCGCTTGATATCGTCAATGATATCGCTGAAAAACGCGGTTTCTCCGTTGACGAGGACGGCTTTAAGAAACTGATGCAGGAGCAGAAAAGCCGGGCCAAGGCCGCATGGAAAGGCGGCGGCGAGCAGACTCTGGCAGCCCGTTTTCAGGCCCTGCTGGAAGAAGGCATCGCATCGGAATTTGTGGGCTATGACCATCTGTCAGCCGAAAGCCGCATCATCGCGCTGCTCGGCGAAGACATGGAGTCCGTCGAAGCCCTGCCTGCAGGTGCCGCAGGCTATCTGGTATCCACCCGCACGCCCTTCTACGGAGAATCGGGCGGCCAGCTGGGTGATACCGGCGACGCAGTTTCCGAAACCGGATCGGCTGAAGTGACTGACACTCTGAAGCCCTCTGCCAAACTGCTGGTGCACGTGGTCAAAGTATCTCAGGGCGAACTGCTGCGCGATCAGGCCGTTACCCTTACCGTACGCGAAGGGCAGCGCTTTGCCTCTGCGCGCAACCACACCTGCACCCACATCCTGCACGCCGCCCTGCGCAAGGTGCTGGGCGACCACGTCAAACAGGCCGGTTCGCTGGTCGGCCCGGAAAGACTGCGTTTCGACTTTACGCATATCAGTGCCATGACGCCTGAAGAAATTCTTGCCGTGGAAAACGAAGTCAACCGCGTCATTCTGTCCGATATAGCTCTCAACTCCGAACACATGGCCTATGACGACGCCGTACAGAAAGGCGCCATGGCCCTCTTCGGCGAAAAATACGAATCGGAAGTGCGTGTGGTTTCCATTCCCGGTGAATCTGTGGAACTGTGCGGCGGAACGCATCTGCGCGCCACCGGACAGGCAGGGTCTTTCTACATCACCTCCGAATCAGGAGTGGCCGCCGGTGTTCGTCGCATCGAAGCCGTCACCGGATGGGATGCCGTACGGCTGTTCATGCAGCAGCGCGCTGAACTGCACGAAGTGGCAGGTCTGGTGAAAGGAAAGCCCGGCGACATTGCAGGACGTGTAAAAACACTGCAAAAAGAAGTACGTACCCTGAAAAAGGATATGGAAAAGCTGGCTGCGCAGGCTGCTTCGGGCAAGGGCCGCAATCTGATGGACAGCGTGGAGGAAGTGAACGGCGTAAAACTGCTGGCCGCCTCGCTGCCGGGTGCCAACGTGAAAGCCCTGCGCGAAGTCATGGACGATGTCCGTTCAAAACTGACCTCCGGCGTGGCATGTCTTGTGGCCGTGGATGGCGATAAGGTGCACATGCTCATTGCCGTAAGCAAAGACCTGCACGACCGGTTCACCGCACCGGCGCTTATCAAGGATGTGGCAGCCAGAATAGGCGGTTCCGGCGGCGGGCGCCCCGATATGGCTCAGGCCGGCGGCACCGACCCTCAGGGGGTTGAAGACGCATTTGCCTGCCTCAGGCAGATCATGGGAGCCTGATCTCTGCGGCGTGCACTGCTGCCCGCCGGCAACAGAGGATGAATGAAAAGCAAGGCCCGCCGCAAGGCGGGCCTTTTTACTGCGCAGGTCCAGACAGCATCGCAGTCCCCGCATAAGCCGCAAAACAGGCTTTTGTTCCGGCGGATGCAGCGTGGTGTGAAAACCCGTCTCCGGCTCATGCGCCCTCCGGCATTCCGGCACAGCCGCTGATGCCGCGTCCGCATCCTGCGCCGCATGTGCCGCATACGCCGGGAACCGGTGCCGGCACACAAAAAAAGAGCCTCCGCACGGGCAGAGGCTCCTGTAGTCGGTCTGCCGACGGCGGGGCTAGTCTTCTTCCACTTCGTAACCGGCCTTGCGCACCTGCTCTTTTACAAGTGACATGTCCACGCACTCTGCGGGGCCGTAAGTGATTTCACCGGTGGCAAGGTTGATGTGAACATCTTCCACGCCGTCCACAGTTTCAATGGACTTGGTCAGGGTAGCAGCGCAATCGGGTGTCTGCATGCCGCGGACTTTCATTTTTTTCATTGCCAACCTCCGGAATTATTCAAAACCATACCGCGCAAGTATGGCATAGCCTGCAGGTGCCCACAAGAACAAAACAAACAGCGCGGACACCGCTTCCGGGTCCGTTCTGTGCAGACTGACGGTGCAGACTGCCGCCGCAGCCTTCCTTGCGCACCTGTCCGTTATGACTTATCTGTGTGCCAGACACGGCAGCAGCGGCACCGGCCCTGCCGCCCCCGGACAAACAACAACATCAGGTGACATCATACCTCATGATTCATTTTTCCTTTACCGATTTAGGCTATGTCTACATGCTGCTTATCTGGCTTATCGCCCCGGCCATCGGCATATACCATGCCCGCAAAAAAAATCTGAATCCCTATTTCTGGGGTTTCATGTGCTTTATCATCCCGCTGTGCGTCTTTGCGGTGGTGGGCATACGGGCAGCCGGCGAACCGGTGCCCGCCATGTTCCGGGAAGAAGACCCCGCGGCGCAGGAAGACGGACAGCAGGCAGAGCCTCCCTCCGTCCCTGAAAAAAACGGAACCGCTTCCCGCAGCTGAGTCTGCTCCTTCCGTGTTGCCCTGTTTTCCACGGTGCGCCCGCTGTTGCCGCGCGCACTGTTTTTTATGAATCTATCGTACCCCGAATGCCATGCATGAAAGAACTTTCCATATAATGACCTTTGGCTGCCAGATGAACGTCAACGATTCCGACTGGCTGGCGCGTGCCCTGGAAGCCCGCGGCTTTACACAGGTTCCGGAACATGAGGCCGCCATATACATCATCAACACCTGTTCTGTCCGCGACAAACCGGAACAGAAAGTCTATTCACTGCTCGGACGCATACGCAGAGAAACAAAAAACAGACGGAATGTGACCGTATGTGTGGGCGGCTGCGTGGCGCAGCAGATAGGCAAAGGCTTTTTCAAACGGTTCAGTCAGGTCCGGCTGGTATTCGGCACCGACGGGGCAGCCAGCGCGCCGCAGGCCATCGAACGGCTGGTGCAGGAACCGCACGCCCGCATCAGCCTGCTGGATTTTTCCGAAGAATTTCCCGAACGCGATGCAGGGTGGGAAAACGGCGAAGTACCTGTCTCCGCGTATGTCAATATTATGCAGGGGTGCAACAACTTCTGCGCATACTGCATTGTGCCCTACACCCGCGGCAGGCAGAAATCGCGCAGTTCGGCCGCCGTGCTGGACGAATGCAGAACGCTGGTCGGCAACGGAGCGCGGGAAATCACCCTGCTGGGGCAGAACGTTAATTCCTACGGGCTTGATCCGCACGGCGACGGAACAACGTTTGCCCGGCTGCTGCATGACGTGGCTGCCATACCCGGTCTTGAAAGGCTGCGTTTCATGACTCCGCATCCCAAAGACATAGCCGGTGAAGTCATTGAAGCCTTCGGAGCGCTGAAAAATCTCTGCCCCAGAGTACACCTGCCGCTGCAGTCCGGTTCTGACAGAGTGCTCAAAGCCATGGGCCGCAAATACGACATGGCCCGCTACATGGACATTGTTACCCGTCTGAAAGCGGTCCGCCCCGACATTCAGATAACCAGCGACCTCATAGTCGGTTTTCCGGGCGAAACGGAAGCAGATTTTGAACAGACGCTGGAAGCCATGCGCACCGTGCCCTTTGTTCAGAGCTTTTCATTCATCTATTCCGACAGGCCCGGCACACGGGCCGAGATGCTGCCCGGCAAGCTTTCGCGCGAAGAAAAAACCGCACGGCTTGTCAGGCTGCAGGAAGTGCAGAATGAATACAGTGAAGCAGCGCTGCAGGCTATGGTCGGCAAAACAGTCATGGTGCTGTTTGAAAGCCCCAGCCCCAAAAGTGCAGCCGGTTCCGGTGCGGACGCACAGAACGCAGCGGAAGAATCGGGCCGGACGGCATCCTCATGGCAGGGACGGGACGAGCACGGCTTTATACTGAACGTACACCTGCCCGCACCCGCAGACCTGTACGGCAAAATAATGCCCGTCACAGTGACCGCCGCACGCAAACACTCGCTGACGGGCGAACCCGCGGGGGAATCATGCTGATTGAAATGAAAGTTCTGGGCCTGTCGCTGGACGAGACCAGCAAAGCCCCCATACTCATCCTGCAGCAGAAGGACGGCAAGGATGTCCTGCCCATCTGGGTGGGCGCCATGGAGGCCATGGCCATATCCATAGCTCTCAACGAGGTGGAAACGCCCCGTCCGCTCACACACGATCTCATGCTGTCCACGCTGTCTTCGCTGGGTGCCCGCCTTGTTTCCGTCAATGTGACCGGACTGCGGGAAGGAACCTACTACGCGGAACTGGAGATCACCTGCGGCAGCACCCTTTCCAGAGTGGACTCGCGCCCGTCCGATGCGGTGGCGCTGGCTCTGCGCGCCGGAGCCCCCATCCGCGTAAGTGATGAAGTGCTGCGGCTGGCCGAAGAGTCGCGCCTTAAACCGTCTCAGGGCGATCCCGCCCTGCTGCGCAGACCCGCTGACGCCGCTGCTTCTTTTCTCCGCCCCGAAGAAGCGGAAAAACAGTCCGACGAAGAACTGGAAGAGCTGCTACGCAAACTGGACCCCGTCACAAAATATAAAATGTGACCGAAGACCTTCCGGCACCGCCGGTATTCACCACAAGGACGCACGATGATAGAACTGCGAGTCTGCTCTTCTCTGAGCCGGGGAAGCATGTCTCCGGCACAGGCCGCACGCATGGGGCGCTTGGCCGGACTGCGCGCCATGGTACTGACCGAACAGGTGGATTCCGTCACCATGACGGCCACTCTGGCACAGCTGGTGCCCGCAGTACGCCGGCTGTCTCTTTTCGGCGGCATAGAAGTTATCGCCGGTTGCGAAATAGCCCACATGCCTCCCGCGCTGATTCCCGACGCGGTGCAGGAGGCCCGCTCGCTGGGCGCACGGTTTGTATCTGTGCGGGGGCAGTACCTCGGGTCGTACGCGGAAGAAGGTACTAATCTGGCAGCCATCGACGCAGGCTGCGACCTGCTGGCCGCCCCCGGCCTGATAAGTGAGGAAGAAGCCGCCTTTGCGGCCGAACGCGGCACGATGCTGGATATCACCGCCTGCGGTACGCAGGCTCTGGCCAACGGACATGTCGCCGTTGCGGCACGCGCCGCAGGTGCACCCGTTGCCGTCACGGGCGGCATATGCGAGCCGTCGCAGTTCATCAATGCCGACCTGCGGCGCGCCGTGGCTCTGGGCGCGGGAATGACTCCGCAGGAATATGCAGAGACGCGCAGCCGCACCGGCGCGCTGCTCTCCGGACTGCTGCGTTCATAGCAGCTGACCGGCATTACCCTTCTGCCGGCCGCATACGACATGCGCCACCCGAACCTATTTTCCGGACGGCCTGCAAACCCTGCCCCTCTGCTCCGGCGTCCGGTCATGCCGCCACAGCCGTCCTCTTGCCTGTCCTTAAACCTTGTCTCCGCATGCCCGCAGGTCCGGCCCGCGGGGGCTCCCGCAGCATCTCACCTGTTATAAATGCCCTCCGCGCGCAATTTGCGCATACTTGCACGCAGCAAAACTGCAGCCTGCGCATGTGCCGCCCTCAGGCGCAGCACCACCGTTTCCCTTTATTTCACACTGCCATTCATGTATGAATGCCATGTTTTTCACTCTTGCACCCCAACCCTGACCAGCGGACGCACCATGGACTTCTTACAATTTTCCATTCGCAAGCCTGTCTCCATTCTTGTGGGGGTCATTCTCATTGCGCTTTTCGGCACACTCGGACTGCTGGGCATGCCGTACCAGCTCAGCCCCACGGTAACCGAACCCGAAATAACCGTGCGAACCACATGGACAGGCGCCACGCCCTACGAAGTGGAACGTGATGTACTGGAAGAGCAGGAAAAAGCCCTCAAAGGGCTTACGGGGCTGCTGGTCATGGAAAGCACGGCTTCCAACGGACGGGGTGAAATCACGCTGCGCTTTGCTGTGGGAACCAACCTTGACGATGCAGTGCTGCGCGTATCCAACAAACTCGACGAAGTGCCTTCATACCCCGACAACGTGGACCGTCCTGTCATCTCTGCCACAGGCGCCTCATCTTCGCCCATCGTCTGGATGGTGCTCAAGGCGCTGCCGGACAATCCGCGCTCGGTGGAAACATACCGCACTTTTTTTGAAGACGAGGTAAGGCAGGATCTGGAACGCGTCAAAGGCGTGGCCGAACTGATGGTTTACGGCGGCACCGAACGTGAAATGCAGGTGATGATAGACCCTTCCCGGCTGGCCGCGCACGGTCTGACCATAAATGACCTGCGCCGCGTACTGGAAGCTGAAAACGTCAACATATCGGCAGGCAATCTGGATGTGGGGCGCCGTGCCTACCGCATCCGCACTGTGGGCAATTTTTCTTCGCCCGACGATATCGAGCAGGTTGTCATCCAGTCCACCGGACAGAACAGGATACGGGTGGGCGACGTGGCCAGAGTCAGCTTCGGGTATGCAAAGCGCACGGTGTCCATCCAGCACAACGGCGATGCCGGTATCGTATGCGGCATCAAGGCCGAGCCGGGCGCAAACGTGCTGGACGTGACCAACGACACCGAAGCTGTCGTAAACGCTCTCAATGACGGTATTCTCAAAGAAAACGGCCTTTTCTTTGAATGGTCTTCCGACCAGCGCCCCTACATCAACGGCGCCATCGATCTGGTGAAACAGAACATCATCATAGGCGGTGTGCTGGCTGTATGCGTGCTGCTGGTGTTCCTGCAGTCGGTATCATCCACCGTCATTGTGGCCGTAGCCATACCCATATCTGTTGTCGGCACATTCATTTTCATGAATCTGTTCGGCCGCAACCTCAACGTTGTCAGTCTGGCGGGCATTTCATTCGCGGTGGGCATGCTGGTGGATAACGCCATCGTGGTGCTGGAAAACATCGACAGGCACAGAAGCATGGGCAAGTCTCCCTATAAGGCCGCCTACGAAGGCACACGCGAAGTGTGGGGGGCGGTGCTTGCATCCACGCTAACCACGGTGGCGGTGTTTCTGCCCGTGGTCTTCATAGAACAGGAAGCAGGCCAGCTTTTCAAGGACATCGCCATCGCCGTCACCTGCGCCATCATTCTGTCACTGTTTGTTTCCATATCTGTCATCCCCATGCTGGCAAACCTCTTTTTTTCCTTTGCCCGCAAAAAAGGCCCCAGAAAAGGCATAGCAGCCGTCAATGCCGCAGGCAGAGGTTTTTCCGCTGTCATGATGGGCATTGTGCGCATGGCCCTGCGCAATGCGCTGACCAAATCGGTAACTATTCTGCTGCTTACAACCCTCTCGGTAGGGTCGGCAGTGCTCTTTTTTCCCAAAATGGAATACCTGCCGCAAGGCAACAGAAACCTTGTGCTTTCCATTCTCATACCGCCTCCCGGCCTTTCCATGGAAGAACGGCAGGACATCGGCCAGTACATCTACGCGCAGGCACAGCCCCATGTGCAGCAGGACACGGGAGGCATTCCCGCCATCGACAACCTGTTTTACGTGGGTGCGCCTGATTTCATGATGTTCGGTGCCACCAGCATGTACGAACAACGCGCCGGCGAGCTGGTGCCGTTGTTCAGCCGCATCATGAATTCTATTCCGGGCATGTTCGGCGTCAGCCTGCAGGCGGGTATTTTTCAGACTTCGCTGGGTAAGGGCAGAACCATTGAAGTGGACCTGCGGGCCGCAGACCTTGACCAGCTGGTGGCCGGTGCGGGGGCGCTTTTCGGCACGCTGATGGCCGAAATTCCCGGCGCCCAGATACGCCCGCTGCCTTCGCTGGAGCTGCTGTTTCCCGAAGTGCGCCTGATCCCCGACCGCGAACGGCTGCGTGCCGCTGGCATGAGTGCCGAAGATCTGGGCATTGCCGTAGACGTGCTGATGGACGGCAGAAAAATCAGCGAGTTCAAAGAAGAAGGCAAAAAGAAAATCGACCTTGTGCTCAAAACCGATGATACGGCGCTGAGCACCCCGGAGGCCGTATACAAAGCGCTGGTGGCAACACCGGCCGGCGGTACGGTGCCGGTTTCTTCACTGGCGCTGCTGGAACGTACCTACGGCATAACCCAGATACGGCATCTGGAACGCCAGCGTACCGTCACCCTGCAGGTGACGCCCCCGAAAGACGTACCGTTGCAGCAGGCCATGGAACAGATAGAAAACGACATCATTCCTAAACTGGAAAAAGGCCCCCTTGCCGGAATCAAATCGTCCATATCCGGTGCTGCAGACAAACTGACCCAGACCCGCAACGCCCTGCAATGGAACTTTCTGCTGGCGCTGGTTATCACCTACCTGCTGATGGCGGCTCTTTTCGGCAACTTTGTCTACCCGCTGCTCATCATGTTCACTGTTCCGCTGGCCGCAGCCGGCGGTATCATCGGGCTGCGTCTTGAAAACCTGCTGGTAGCCCCGCAACCCATGGACGTACTGACCATGCTCGGATTCATCATTCTTATCGGGGTGGTGGTCAACAACGCCATTCTCATCGTCCATCAGTCGCTGAACAATATCCGCGAACTGGGCATGGACCCGCAGCAGGCCATACGCGAATCCGTACGCACCCGCCTGCGGCCCATTTTCATGAGCGCGACCACCTCGCTTTTCGGCATGCTGCCGCTGGTGGTTGCGCCCGGCCCCGGGTCCGAACTCTACCGCGGTCTGGGTGCCGTAGTGCTGGGCGGGCTTGCCATTTCCACTCTGTTCACCGTGTTCGTGGTGCCTGCCCTGCTTTCTTTCTTCATCGGCATGGAAAAAACACCACCGAGGTACGAATAGCACGAAAACAGCCTCAACCCGTTTTTCCCGTACAGCAGCTCTAAAGAAAATCTGCCGGCTGCCGATTGCATAGGGTGTGGTAAAGCGCGTAACAGTCCGCACACGGACTACTGCGGAGTACACTCATGCTCGATTATTACCGTTTTAAACAGGTTCATGAACTGTATCTGAAAGGCCGCCCCGAAGAGGCGAAAAGCCTGCTGCAGGAACTGCAGACCAGCTATGTGGCGGCATGTGACGAAAACACGATGCTGAAAGCTCAGGTGCAGGAATACGAAGATATTTTATATATTTCTAAAAATCTCGTATTTGACGGTGCCAGCTACTGGCTGCAGACAGGCAGTATACGGCAGGGGCCGTTCTGCCCGGAATGTTATAACAAGGACGGCCTGCTGGTCAGGCTGGCCGAACAGGGCGGAGAGTGGCGCTGCCACCAGTGCGCATCAAATTTCGGCTACGAACGCACACTGAACCGCCAGCCGGAACGACCCGCCGTTGCGATGAGCCAGCGTATCGCCAAGGTCATTCCGTTGTACAAATAGGCTCGGATTGCGGGAGGGGATGATGACGACCATCAACCCGGGGGATCGCATATGTCATTCGAGCGCCTGTATATCGCCACAGGCTTGTTCTCCATACTGGCACTGGTATCTCTTGCCTGCAAGGTATGGGGATGACCCGAAGTCCCGACCGCCCGCTTTGCGGGCGGTTTTCTTTGTACAAGGCTAAAGCCGCCGCAGCTTCAGCCGATATGATTGTCAGTAACGGCCGCTCTTCTCTCCCCCTTGCGGGCGGCACGGCAACAGGCTGACCATCATGAATGAATCTACGGCGCGTACGGCGCCTGCATTTTCCGCTTCTTCCGGCAACGGGTTTGCGGCGCTGGCCGTTTCTGCCAGCACCGGTGTTCTGTCGCTGGACAAAGCCTCGCTGCGCAGCTGCGGCATACGCACAGTGCACACGTTCAGTTCCGGTGTGCAGGCCGCGCAGTGGCTGGATACCGAAAGCACACGGCACAGTCAGACCCACTGGGCCGGTGTAGATGTCATCCTGTGTGACGACACCCTGCAGGATATGTCCGGTCTTGAATTCAACGCCATACTGTCAAGACACCCCCTGCTGCAACGTATCCCTGTCATTCTGCTCAGCGCCTCCGCCACGCGGGCATCGGTTGCCCGGGCACTGCAAAGCGGCTGCTGCGGCATGCTGCTGCGGCCCTATACCATGGAACGCTTTGCAGCCCAGATGCAGCGTGCCCGTACCATCATGCGCAGAAACACCGCCGCCGCCCTGCTGATGCACACAGGCGAACAGACGCTGGACAAAAAACAGTTCGACGAAGCGCTGGCCGCATTTACCAGCGTACTGACGGCGCGCGGCGAACCGGATGATGAGTATTTTGCCAGAGGCATGGAATACCTTTCCGAACAAAGGTACGACGCGGCACTGAAAGCTTTCGGCCATGCCGCCCGCATCAACATGCTGCACGCCGAAGCCCTGAACGGAATGGCCCGCTGCTGGAAAGCCAAGGGTAATACCGATAACTATCTGCGGTGTCTCAAACTTGCCGGAGAAGCCCACCTGCGATGTGAACGGTTCCGCGAAGCCCGCACGGTATTTGCCGAACTGATGCAGGTGAGCGGCACAGAAGCCAACCCTATGCTCCAGAGTGCCGCGGCACTGGTGCGTGAGGGCAGGCTGTCAGTGGCCGCGGGGGCGTTTCTGCACGGTTCGCTGCTATCGCCCGAAATCCCGCTGCACGAAAGCGTGGCAAGGGCCTGTCAGTTCACTTCGTGCCCGCAAAGCGCCATGGAACAGATATGCTGCGCCATTGAAACCATTGCAGGGCCTTCGCGTGCAGAACCGCTGCGTAAAAGGCTGCTGGCGCCCGCTCCGCAGCGGCACGACTCCGCGCCCCGCAGCGAAAGCCACTTTCCCCGCCTGGAAGAAATTGTGGCAGTGGCACGGCACACCATACGCCTGTACAGGCAGTCCGCGGCCTAGGCCCCATAGCAAAAGACGCCGACCCTCAGGGCCGGCGCCTTCATAACCTCACCGGGCCGTTAGGAATGCGCTCTGCGCATCCCGTCTGTATGGCTGCGATTACTCAAAAAACCGGTGCTTGATGTTCTGGCCGTCCACAATAAACACAACGGCTTCGGCAATATTGGTGGAAAGATCGCCCACGCGTTCCAGCGCACGCGAAACAAGAATGGTATGCACAGCCCGTTCAACCGCGGGGCTTTCTTTCGACATATAATCCATAAGCGCCTTGAGCAGGTCGACCTCCAGCGCGTTGCACTTCAGATCCATCCTGCACACTTCAAAAGCCGTCTCAACGTTGCTGTCACGGAAACACGCCAGCGCATGGGCAAACATGTTTCCCGCCACATCGGCAAGCTCTGTCAGCTTCTCACTGAACGGCAACGGCGGGCGCGATGCCAGAAACATTGCCTTTTCCGCTATATTCACGGCTTCATCGCCTACACGCTCCAGATTGATGCTGACCCGCTGTATACCCACCACAGTCCGCAGGTCCACAGCCATGGGCTGTTCCAGCGCAAGCAGTTTCAGGCTCAGATCATCAATCTCGCATTCCATCATATTGATATCGCGGTCATGATCAATGACATACTGCGCCAGCTCATAATCGCGCTGGTGAAGCGCCTTGACGGCAGTTTCGAGGTTCCGCTGGGTATATGCCGCCATCTCAAGCAGCTTGACGCGCAGAGTGGCCAGTTCCTGATGAAAATGTGTTGCCTTGGGCATAAGGTGCTCCTGCTAGCCGAAGCGCCCGGTTATGTAGTCTTCGGTCTGTTTGTTGCCGGGCCGCGTAAACATCACTTCGGTGTCGCCCGTTTCGATGAGACGGCCCATGTAGAAAAACGCGGTCACATCTGACACGCGCGCTGCCTGCTGCATGCTGTGGGTCACAATAATTATCGTGTACTTCTGCTTGAGCGTGTGAATAAGCTCTTCGATTTTCTGCGTGGCTATGGGATCAAGAGCGGATGCAGGCTCGTCCATAAGCAGCACTTCCGGTTCCACGGCAAGCGCACGGGCAATACACAACCGCTGCTGCTGCCCGCCGGAAAGTCCCAGTGCCGAATCATGCAGCCTGTCTTTCACTTCATCCCATAGCGCCGCATGGCGCAGGCTTTCTTCCACCTTATCTTCAAGACAGTTTTTATCTTTAACCCCGTTCACCCGCAGACCGTAGGCCACATTTTCGTAAATGGACTTGGGAAAGGGATTGGGTTTCTGAAACACCATGCCCACACGCCGACGCAATTCCACCACATCAACCTGCGGATCATAAATATTGTCATTATCGAGGCATATCTCACCCTCGACCCGCGAAATGGGAATAAGATCATTCATCCTGTTAAGACAGCGCAGGAACGTGCTTTTGCCACAACCGGAAGGCCCTATGAGCGCCGTCACCTGATTGTTGCTGAATTCCAGACTGATGTCGTGCAGGGCCTGAAAATCTCCGTAAAAGAAGTCCAGTCCCTTCGAATGCATCTTTGTCAAGCTTGCCATGTGCTTACCGTCACTCCGGTTATTCTCTGAAGCGATACCCAACGCCGCGTATGGTTTCGATATACCCGGCATAGTCGCCTATTTTCTGGCGCAGCCTGCGCACGTGGGTATCCACAGTGCGGGCATAACCTTCAAATTCATATCCCCAGACCGTGTTCAGCAGCTGGTCGCGGGTCCGCACGCGTCCCCTGTTGCGTACCAGCTCGAAAAGCAGCTTGAACTCGGTGGCGGTCAGGGTCACCTCATCGCCGTCAATCTCCACCCGGTGGGCTTCGGTATCCAGACTCAGCCCGTTCACCCGCCAGCGGGTCCGTTCTTCCTGCTCGGTAAACGGCGCCCCGCGCTTAAGCACCGCCTTGATGCGCAGCACAAGCTCGCGGGGACTGAACGGCTTGACGACATAATCATCAGCGCCCAGCTCCAACCCTACGATGCGGTCTACCTCTTCGCCCCGCGCCGTCAGCATAATAACGGGCGTTTCCTGTGTTTCAGGCATTCTTTTCAGATCCTTGCAGACATCAAGTCCGCTCATGCCGGGCAACATCAGGTCCAGCACCACAAGATCCGGTTTCTCACGCATCGCCAGCTCCAGTCCGGTTTTTCCGTCCATGGCGGAAAACACCTCGAAGCCTGCGGACTCCAGCGTAAATGTGAGCAGCTGGAGGATATCCCCGTCGTCCTCGACGACGAGCAAGCGATCCTTCGCCATATCGTTCAAGCCTCCGGTTAGTTACGGAATGCCTTACAACATCCCAGAGTGACAACTTGATGGGCACATGGTTACAATCACGTTACGCCGGAGCAGCATACTGCAATGATTGTATAAAAATATTTTATTCTTGCACGACGGTAACATGTTGTAACAAACAACCGGCCCTGCCCGCCATGAAAAACGACAGCCGCTCCGGAGTACCCGAAGCGGCTGTCGTTTTTCGTGCGCAGTACGAAAACAGAATATCGTTAAAATGAAACAAGTCCCAGTTCGCGCATCCGCAGGTGGATTTCGCGGCTTACCCAGGCATCTGTGGCGGCATAACTTATCTGTTGCCTGGACAGTTCCAGATTACTCCAGTTTGAACACTGGGCAGCTTTGGAAATGCGAAATTCAAGCAGATTTGCCGCAAGGTTACGCAATCCGTGAGTTTCCATGCCCAGTTCACGCGCCACCTCGCCCAGATCGACCACTGCGGCGTCTTCAAAACAGGCCAGTTTTTTCAAATCCTTGATGTCGTCACGCACCGCAACACCGGTCTTCACGATATGCGGAGACGACAATACGTCCTGTATGCCTTCACTGAAGGCCACCCAACCAAGATGGATAAGATAGACCATATCCCGCGCCGCAAACTGGATAAGCGAAGGCAGATTCATCTTGCCCTTGCGGAACGTGGGACGGGTCTCTGTGTCAAATCCGATCAATTCTTCAGAATGCAGCGCCCGCAGCGCCGCTTCCAGCTCGTCTTCTGTACGCACAAGCGTAACAGGACCGGTATACCGCCGGAGAGGCAGTGAATTGATCTCATCCTTACTGAATTTTTTTGTATACTTTTCTGGAATATTCTTCATTGAGCAGGGTCCGGTAAGTCGTGGCCGGAAGAAGCCGGCGGCGTTCTAATACATGAAGCGCCCCCCTTCCGTAAACCCCCGGATGCCACAAACTGCGGCTACATACGCGCCACAACCAAAAAAACAGCATGCAAAGAAGCTGCAACCGCGGAAAAAACAGCCCGTGCCGTGTCTGGCCGCATGCCTGCCAAAGTCAGCTGCATTGCTGCTGGACGGCACACTGCCGTACAGTCGCGGCACAGTGTGCACGAAATTTCCGGCCGGCCTCTTTGCAGCGCTGCAGGAGTAATGGCGGAATAGCGGCACACCCGCATGCATGCGCCGCACTGCGTGCACCCCTGCCCCACGCGCATGCGCCACGGCGAAATCCGGCCCGCCAGAGCCGCCACCATACCAAGCGGACACCACACCGAGCAGTGCACCATACGCCCGGCCCGGCGGCTGAAATAAACCATCACCCCCACGCTGCACAGTCCGAAAAAAAACGCCGCCGTCGCTGCAGTAAAAGAAGAAGCCCCTGCCATGCGCAGCAGCACCGCACCGCCGAACACAACACCGGCAAGCATCCCGCGGTACAGCACACGGGCCCTGCGCGATACCGGCGCCTGAGCCCCCTGTGCCAAACGGCTGCACCGGTCATCCCACGCCCCCACATAGCAAAGATGGCTGCACCACGCAGGCCCCAGCAGCAATACCGAAACACCGAACAACCCCAGCATGAAAAAGCCGTCGCCTCTGAATAACGGTGCCGCTACAATCAGCGCAGGCACCGGCAGATGCAGATTGCCCGTCATAAGCAGCATGTCGGCCCCCAGCAGTCCCAACGCCAGCTGACCGAAAAACACCGCAGAAAACAACGCCCATATCCGCGGGCGCACAACCCGCGAAGAAGCAGGGGCATACAGCAGACGGGCAACCCATGCGGCATATACCGAAGCCGCCAGCATCTGCACCCATCCGGCCCCCGGCCAGAAACGGTCGGCCAGCAGCGGCATAACCGAGGCGGCCCTGTGCCGTACCGCCCACAGCAGCGCAAAAGCCATCAGGCAGGCCGCAACCTGCAGTCCCGCCGTCTGCCGGTGACGGCTGTACCGGCGGGCCGCGGCCTTGCCCAGCAGAAGCAGCATGGCCCCGCCGGTGAAAGCTATGACCGCACCCATGATGACCGCGGGTCGCACCCAGTCCGCACCGTCTGCAATGCGCCCCTGAACAAGCAGGGAAGCCGTATGCGCCCAGCTGTAGCCCGCGCCGGTCAGCAACACCGCCCCTGCAGCACGCAGCCAGGCACTGCGCAGCCACAGCAGCATGGCGGCAGCGGCCAGCGCTGCGGCCAGCCAGATATGACCGGCGCGCAGCCAGTGAGCGGCAAAAAGCAGTACGGCAAGACAAGGTGCCACAGGCAGCAGCCACAATGTCACGGTGCCGCAGACCGTCAGGTCATCGCGTCCTGCAGACATAGTCTTCAAACTCCTGCCGCCTGCTTTCCACTAATGTGCCGAACCGCAGACCGGCTTCGTAGTGCAGCATGTAAAAATCAAGACTGCGTCTGAGAATTTCAAGAGCAGATGCGCCATCGTAAACACCGGGCAGCGGTGTGGCCAGACGCGGTCTGCGTCCCAGCCGGCCGCCCGCAATCACACGCAGCCCCTGCCGGCGGCAGCTCAGCGCTTTTTCCGGACAGCGCAGCAGACACTGCCCGCAATCAATGCACCGCAACGGGTCAAATGCAGGTACGCCGGAGCCCATGTCTATGGCGTCATCAGGGCATGCCGCGGCACAGCGCCCGCACCCCGTGCACACGTTTTCGTGCACGCCGGGCGTGCACACACTGATAAATCCCATATCGGCGATATGCGGGCGCGCGCAGCCGTTAGGACAGCCGGACACCGCCACACGGAAAACATGGTGCCGGCGCAGAGGCCCGCGCAACGAGTTACGCAAAAAAGCATCCCATGGTGATGCCTGAAGCACTCTGTCCACCTGAGCGGTAAATCCTTCGGGCACATGCAGCCCGAAACGGCAGTTTCTACCCTGCGCTCCCCGGCAGGCGGTCACTTCCGCAGTCTGTGTCACTAATTCTGACATGTCAGCTCCATCATGATGTTATACAGGGCAGGCAGGCAGTGTATCGCCCGGCAGAGCCTTGTCTGTGATGCAGGTCACATTGTCTGCACACAAAAAAAGCCCGTCCTGCACGGACGGGCTTGCACGGCGGCAGAATCACTTGCCGATGCAGAACGAATCAAAAATCCTGTTCAGAATATCATCCGGCGTGGTTTCGCCCGTGATTTCTGAAAGAACCGAGCAGGCAGACTCAAGGCGGACTCCCGCAAGGTCATACGGCACTCCCGAAACGATATCGGCAGCCAGCGCTTCCAGCTCTTCAAGCGCGCGCCGCAGGGCTTCCGTCTGGCGCAGGTTGGGTGCCATATCCGATGCGGCAGCATCTGCGGTCAGCGCGTTGCTGCGGCGCAGCACCATCTCGCGCACGGCTGCGGCCAGAGAATCCATCCCCTTTCCTTCACGGGCAGATACAGCCACATAAGGGCGACCGGCAAGTGACCGGACACACCTGTCCAGTTCATCCTCGGTCGCGGCATCGGTCTTGTTCAGCACAACAAGTACAGATCCGGCTTCCATGGCGGCCATAAGTTCCTGCTCATGCGGGCCGGTGCCCAAACGGGAATCCACCACCAGCAGCACCAGATCAGCCTGAGCGGCAAGGTCACGGCTCATGCGCACACCTTCCTGCTCCACGATGTCGCCTGTCTCGCGCAGACCGGCGGTATCAACCAGACGCACGGCCAGCCCGTCCAGCGTAATGCTTTCTTCCAGAAAATCACGTGTGGTGCCGGGAACGTCCGTCACTATGGCCCGCTTTCTGCCCAGCAGGGCATTAAGCAGACTTGATTTGCCGGCATTCACCTGTCCGGCCAGCACCACCTGAGCTCCTTCACGCCAGCAGCGGGCCCGCTCGTAGTTACCGATAAGCTTGCGGATAGCATCCGCAGTTTCTTCAACTGCGTGCATAAAATCGGCCGGGGCAAGACATTCCACTTCATCCTCTGGAAAATCGACCGCCACACACAACTGCACACGTACCAGTTCAAGCCGTTCGCGCAGGGCGTTTATGTGTCTGCCAAGCATGCCGTCAAGACGGGCCTGCGCCAGCCGGACGCCTTCCGCCGCCGGGGCCGCTATCATCTCGGCCACAGCCTCAGCCTGCGTCAGGTCCATGCGACCGTTAAGAAAAGCCCGTCGGGTAAATTCGCCGTGCGCCGCGGGCCGTGCGCCCTGCCGCAACACCGCATCCAGCACCGCGGCAAGAATGGCAGGCCCGCCATGGCAGTTGATTTCCACCACATCTTCACCGGTAAACGTACGCGGTGCAGGCATGTGCACCGCCAGCACATCGTCCAGAATCCTGCGCTGCGGCGTACCGTCATGAATGCGCCCATGATGCAGCACCCGCGGTCGGAAACCGCTGAAACCGGGCGATGTGGAGTCGAACAGGGCTGTAAGTATGGCATGGCTGCGCGGACCGCTCAGCCGGATGATGCCCACCCCGCCCTGCCCCAGCGGGGTGGCGACGGCGGCTATGGTATCTGTTCCGTGATGCTGTGACATGATGCTGTGTTCCTGAAAAAAATGAACCGGCGTTGAATGGACGCCGGAAACAAACCGTTGCGGCACGGCACGGGCGTACCGGCTGACTATACATAAAAAGCGGAGGAAAATCCTGTGGACTTTCCTCCGCATATCTTCGGCTGGCGGCGGGTTAGCCTTTGCGCCGGCGCAGGATGACCACCCTTTTCATGGGGCCTTCACCTTTGCTTCGGGTCTGGATTTCTCCATCTTCCTGCAGTGCAAGGTGCACTATGCGCCGGTGATAGGAACTGAGCGGACGCGTGGACTGGGGTTTGCCCAGCGTTTTTGCCCTGTCGGCAAGATGCAGTGCAAGATCGCGCAGCTTGTCGTCCTGACGTTCGCGGTAGTCACCGGTATCCAGCTGGATACGCACCGGGGTTCCCAGCTCCTTGGCCACAATGCGGTTTACCAGATACTGGAACGAAGCCAGCGTCTGACCTTCGCGCCCGATGAGCAGCCCGGAATTGTCACCGCAGTCTACAGAAACCTTGACGCGGTTGTCGTCGATGCGTGCGGCAAGCTGCACCTCTCCGATGACAGGCAGAATAAGTTTTTCAACGGTTGTCTGCACCAGCGAAAGAACTTTTTCCTGATCCAGATCGGCCAGATTGACGTTGCCGGCAGAATCGCCGTTGTCTTCGTCACCGTTCTGACTGTCATCAAAATCGTCGTTCTGCAGCCCTTCGGGCAGCAAGTCTTCCGGCGCAGCGTCCGGGGCGGCGTTTTCATCCTGACCGCGGGAAGCGTCGTCGCCTCTGCTCCCTGACTTGCGGCGCGGACGCGGACGCCGTCTGCGCGAACGGCTGCGGCCGTTTTCATCTTTTTCCGCCGGTTCTGCAGCAGACTGTTCTGCTGTTTCTTCCGCCTGCGGGGCTGCCGCAGCAAAAGCTGCACCTGCAGCGGCTTCTTCAGCTTCACCGTTTCCGGAAACAGGCCCCTTGCGGACGTTACCGGCTTTAGGTGCGCCGCCGGAAGCGCCCTGCTCTTTTCTGCCCCTGCTGCCGCGCCGCGAACGCGATGAACGGGGTCTGGACTCCTGTCCTTCTTCCGTTTCCGGACGTGCGGTGTTTTCCGGCTGCGCCTGTTCGGCGTCTTTTTCAGCCTTTGCGGGGGCGGAATCCTGACGGGGCTTTTTATCCGTCTGCTTACCTGCGGTATCTCTGGTGTCGCGCTCCTTTCTGGCGGATTCATCCTTTCTGGACTGTGAATCCTCCCGCGACATAAAGCCCGTCGAACGGCCGCGCTTGTCGGCCACGGGCTGGTCGAACGACATTCTTCTTGCCCTGATGCGCGCTTTGCGTGCGCCCACAAGCCCGAAAATTCCGGACTTGGCATCATTCAGAATATCAATCTCCAGTTTTTCCCGTTCGGTATCAAAGTGGCGGCATGCCTCCCTGATGGCGTCGTCCAGACTTTTGCCCTGAAACTCCTTGAATTCATCCATTTATTCACCTCGAAGTCAAACGCAGTTGTCAGGCGAAGCCTAGGACTTGCGGAGCATCCACCACTGCTGTCCGATGGAAAGCACGTTGTTGACGAGCCAGTACACCACAAGCCCTGCGGGGAAGTTGAGGAACATGAAAGTAAAGACAACGGGCATGAACATCATGATCTTCGCCTGAGTGGGGTCGGCGGGCGCAGGAGTGAGCCGCTGCTGCAACAGCATGGTGGCACCCATCACAACGGGGGTGATGTAGAAGGGGTCCTTGGCCGACAGGTCGGCCAGCCACACGATGTCGGTAAAAGGCAGATGCGCGATGAAAGGCGCATGACGCAGCTCGATGGCGTTGAGCAGGCCCTGATACAGACCCAGAAAAACCGGAATCTGAAGCAGCATGGGCAGACACCCGCCCGCGGGGTTGACCTTGTAGGTCTTGTACAGCTCCATGACTTCCTGATTCATGCGCTGACGGTCGTCCCCGTATTTTTCTTTGATTTTCTGCACCATGGGCTGCAGCTTTTTCATCTGCTCCATGGACTTGTAGCTTTTCTGCGACAGAGGCCAGAAAAGCAGCTTGACCAGAATGGTCAGGATGATGATGGCCACACCGTAGTTGCCGGCATAAGAGTAGAAGAACTTCAGGCCGGAAACCAGCGGTTTAGCAAGGAAGGTGAACCAGCCGTAGTTGAGAGCCTCATCAAGATGATAAGGCATGGCGGCCAGTCTGTCGCTTTCCTTGGGACCAATGTAGTAGCCGATGCCGAACTCGGCAGAGGAACCGGACGCAATGGAAAGAGAGCTGTTTTCCACCACGGAACGGTACACACCGCCTTCCAGCACGCCCTTGAAAGGCAGCGCGCCTTCGGCGGGGGCCATGACAGCCATGAAATAGTTGCACATCACGCCGCCCCAGTTCACGCCCTCGTCAACCTTGACGCCGGTTTCGCGCAGATCATCGGCAGATGTTTCCTGATGAAAACCGTCCTGATACCACGCCATGCGGGTCAGGTTGTAAGCGCCGCCCTCGGGGCTCAGGCTGGTCGTGCTCAGCGTCATGCCCAGACGCACGTCGCGCGAAACACCGGCAGTATCGGTCAGGCGCACCTTTTCGCTGATGAGGTAGGTTTCCGGATCAAAGCTGAGGGTTCTTTCAAACCGCACACCGTCCATTTCACCTACAAAGACCAGCTCGCCTTTGCCGGAACCGTCCAGCTTCAGGTCATCGCCTTCAAACTGCCATGCGGCCAGCTTCCACGTGGGCTGACCGTTCAGCAGCAGCCCCATGGGGGCCTTTCCGGCGGCTTCCGGCGTGACAAGCTCCACCAGCGGAGCACCTTCTTCGATGCTTTCGGTATACTTTTTCAGCCGGAAATGCTTAAGCACGCCACCCTGACTCTGAAACACCGCGGTGTACAGCGGGGTGTCCACTTTTACCTCGCGCCCTTCGGTGGGGGCAAAAGAGGATGCGGCAGGGGCGGAAGCGGTCTGCACCGGCTGCGCTACAGGCTCGGAAGCCTTCTGCTGTACGGCGGTGGCGTTTTGTTCCACAGGGGCGGGAGCAGGTGTCCAGCCCATGAACTCTGAAAGATAAGACCAGCCAATGAGAACAAAAAGGCTGAGCACAACGGCAATGATCGGACGCTTGTTTTCCATGAGACGTCAACAGCTCCTGACGCGTTTCGCGTCTTGATGTCGGGATTCTGGTACGGGGTCATAGCCACCGGCGCACAAAGGATTGCACCGGAGAATGCGCCGGAGGGCAAGAAATCCGCCTTTGATGATGCCGTGCCGCAGCACGGCTTCCGCGGCGTATGCGGAACAGGTGGGAACAAAACGGCACGACGGCGGGAATAGCGGCGAGATGAAACGCTGATAAAACCTGATGGGAAGGATCGCGATTTTGCGCAGTTCGATGGTCATGGCGTTCCGTCATTAGCCTCGCGGCACAGGCTGTCGCGGATCTCGCGCATCAGGGGCAGCAGCTCCTGCACGGCAAGATCAAGCGTTACACGCCTTGGATCGAGGCGGCGCTTGGGCACAACAACTAAGTCCATGCCCCCCGGCATATCATCCTGATAAAGGCGGAAAAATTCTCTGAGAACACGCTTTGTCCTGTTGCGGCGGACAGCGTTTCCCACCTTGCGGCTCACGGCGAGCCCGTAGCGCCACACCGGCGCGGCACCCTCTCGTTCAAGGGCAAATACGATGAAATGCTTAGAAAAGTAACGGCGGCCTGTATTGTAGCAGGCTACGTAATCAGGCCGCCGTGTCAAACGACTTGGACGAGCCAGCACTATGCAGACAGCTTAGCTCTGCCCTTGGCTCTTCTGCGGCGCAGAATAGCGCGGCCACTGGGGCTGCTGGAACGAGCACGAAAACCGTGAGTTCTTTTCCGGCGGATCTTGCTCGGCTGATACGTTCTTTTCATGGGACACTCCTTACAAAAAAATGAACGGACCTTCTTAGGAAAAAGGCTGGGCCCGCGTCAAGGATTACTTTCAAGAGAAGCCAAAGGGGTATAATGCCCGACAGCCGCACAAAAAGCAAGCAGCCGGCAACCGGTCCGGAACCGCCTCGGCCTCGCGATTGCAGGCGGTGAAGCCCGCATCCGGAGCGAAGCCTTGCAACGGGGCGGCGCATCTTCTTAGGCTGTTTTGCGCAGCAATTCAAGCAGAAAGAACGCAAAACACAACCCGCCCGCCCGCCCGCCGGCGGACACAGCCGCTGCAAAGCAGCCTGAACAGGCGCAGAAAAGCTACTTGAACGGGGCGAACCCGCCGGTAACCGTATCACCTGCTTCTTCCCGCTGTACCGGAACTTCCGGCACCGCGGATTCACCGGGCGCAAACACCCTGTGCCGCTGCGCATACCGCGACCACAGTCCGCTGTCAAAGGGCTTCGGCGTGCTGAGCAACGCCCGCACCGCACCGGTGTTGGGCACCGAAAATTCATGAGCCGCAACAATGGAACGGTCATCCAGCCGCAGCACCCGCAGCGAGACAAAAACCTCTCCGCGTGCAACCACATAGTTGCCCAACAGCACGGCCTGCGCGGCATACCGTGTTTCCAGCATTTTTGCAGTTTCACGGGTCATCATGAATTCTCCTTCATGCCGGCGCGAAACCAGTTCCGCCCCCAGCCGCACATCCATGACGCGGTATCCGTGCTGGCCCAGGCGTGATGCCACCTGCTGCGAAACCAGCCTGCCGAATGTCGATGTCTGCCCGAAGTCATTAAGCTCCACCAGCGAGGCCACCAGAACGGGACTGCGGGTACTGAGACGCCGCGCCAGCGCCGCGTGCAGTGCATCCGCTGCGGCAAAATCCGCTCTGGTCAGAAAAGATTCACTCTCTGCCTGTCCTGCGGCGCTGTCTCTGTATTCCGGCATTCTGGTGGCGGCACCGTTTACCGCCGCGCGTACCGGACTGTGCACCAGCGCGCACAGCAGCAGAGCGGTTGCCACCGCTGCCGTCAATACCTTCATGCCTTCCTGCCCGAAAACCATAGCGTGCTCACGCATTGTCTGTCGCTCCATGCGGACACCGCCGCGGTTACCGGTTCACCACACGTACCGGCAGCGCCTCGTACTCTTCCACAAAGGTGCCGCTTTCGCCGGGGGCCATATACAGCTCCCAGTCCGGGTCGTTGATGTAATAAACCGAAGAGGTGTGCACCACATACCGGTTGTTGTGCGACATGCTCACACTGATGACCACCTCGTTGTCGGAAGGACGAGCCACGGCCCCTGATGCCAGATCAGCCAGAATGCCCGCGCCTATGGCTGCGGGAATCCATTCCGATATGGATTCAAGGCCCCGCGCAGCGGAAACACCCGCCGCAATGGCTGTAAAGGTGCCCACAGGCGGACGCTGATACCGCGGCGAATGATGCACCACATACATGGCGTAATCCACGTTAACGTTATCTTTTTCCCTGTTCAGAGAAACCTGCAGGCCGCGTGAAACCAGTTCGGAAGTAAGCAGCCGGTAAAACCCCACGGCAAAAGGCCGGCTGCCGGGCGACCGCAGATACAGCGGCACCGTAAGCAGGTCGTCCCTGTCGCCCAGAGCTTTTTCAATTCTGTCGGCCACGTCTGACGCCAGCACCTGCCAGTGACCGGCAGACTGCATCTTGTACTGCGGCGTTGCCGGATACGTGGCTGCCACGGGCAGCTGAGACCGGTAGGCGGCGCAACCGGCAAGCATGAACGCGGCGAAAAATAATATAATGACATTACGCATGAAGGCACCCTGAAAGTAATCGGTGAAAACAGAGCGGAACAGAGAAAGACTCTCATACTCTGTTTCGGCACAATCAGTCCGTTACTTTAGAGACACCGGCTTCTTTACCTTGCCATCCGTCATGCATTTCCTGCGCAAAGGCTTCCAGCTCCGCCAGCAGCGCCAGGCGCAATTCTTCGGTCTGCACCCTGCAGGAACCGGAAAGAATGGCACTTTCAAGTGCAAAGGCAGCCGCCCGCAGTGCCTGCGCTCCCAGATTGGCGGCTTCACCTTTCAGCCGGTGAGCCGCAGCCCGCAGCAAATCAGGCTGCACGGCCACAGTTTCCAGCGTTTCGCGCCATGCTTTCACATCCTGCAAAAACATGCCTGCCAGATAAAGCACGTCCTCACGCCGCAGCCCCAGATGCTGTGCGGCTTCGTCCGGTGCAAAAACCGGCAGTTCCATAGGTCTTGTGGCCATCAGCCCCTCCTCGGTTTCTGCGCCCCCGCCCTGCACGGCATCCGGTCGCTGCCGGAAGACGTCATGCAAGGCCATCCTTGCACAAAATGCACTGTTATCCCCCACAAATCAACAGGAAGCCCGCCTGAGGTTGCAACAAGCGGCAAAAGCGCATAATAGGCCGCTTCTGTCATGCCGCATACGGCAGCACACAAACCCACCGGAGCAGACCATGGCCGCAAAAACAGCAAACGACCGTAAACTGAAAAAACGCATCGCACAGATAAAAAGCCGCAAGGCACAGCAGATGACGCAGAAAGGTGATTTTTCCGACCTGCTGTATACATTCTGCAGACCGCTTCTGGCTGTGCAGGACGAACTGAACGGCCCGGAAAACGCCATCGGCATGGGGGTATTTGCCTGGAACGCCGCTTTTCTGGAAAAAGACCGCTGGCAGCGAAATCTTGCCAACTCGCTGGGACAGTACGGACTTTCCTCCGAAGTGCAGGATTCGCTGACCGGCATCGTTGAAGAAATGATCCGCCAGAAACACCTGATGTATCCCGGCGACCGGCGCGTCATTGTCGATTACGATGTGCGGGTGGAAAAAGGCACAGTGCATGTCACGGCAGATTACCGCGAAGCCAGCAAAACAATCATGCCTAAATTTCAGGATATTTCCGAAGACCCCTCCGCCACCTGCACCGGACGGAACGGGCAGACACAAGACAGCGGACAGGATGTTGCGCAAACCGGACAGGACGGCTGCTGAACAAAAACTCCGCCTGCACCGGAAAAAATCATCCGCGCCGCGTCACCACGCGGCGCGTTTTTTTACACCGCTACGCGCATCCCGCCTTTTCTGCAGGCACACCGGCATGCTAGGGGCAGGCAAGCCTCCGGAGCACAGCCATATTCATCATGTCTTCTTCCGGCCCTTTTCCCTTGGGGGTTTCAAGCACCTTGGGCACATGGTGCAGCCGCTCGTCACGCATCAGCAGGCGGAAAGCCGCTTCGCCCAGTTCTCCCTGCCCTATGTGGGTATGCCTGTCTCTGCGGCTGCCCAGTCCGGTCAGCGAGTCGTTGGCATGCACCAGCCGCAGCCTGTCCAGTCCCGCACAGACATCCAGTTCACGTATGGCAGCATCATATAATGCCGCGTCTCGCAGATCATATCCGGCACCGAATGCATGCGCCGTATCAAGGCATATGCCATAGCGTTCCGGCATGCGCGAAGCTTCAATGACAGCCGCCAGTCCGGCAAATGACGCCCCCAGCATGGTGCCCTGCCCCGCCGTGTTTTCCAGCAGCACCATAACCGCGGGACTGCCGCAGCGTTCCAGCGCTTCATCCAGACGCGCCGCCGCCAGCGCGGCACCGGCTGCTTCTCCCTGTCCTTTATGCGCTCCGGGGTGCACCACAACCATTTCAATGCCCAGTCTGCCCGCACGCTGCAGTTCGTCAGCCATCAGCGCCACCGAGCGCTCAGCCCCTTCCGGCGTGTCCGCAGCGGGGTTTATCAGATACGATGCATGTGACGATACCGGATATCCGCCCCAGCGGCGCACGGCCGCCGTAAACAGCTCTGCGTCATGCTCTTCCAGCGGCGGGGCGTTCCACTGACGCTGGTTGCGTGTAAACACCTGCAGCGCTGTGGCTCCTGCTGCCTCTGCGCGCTCAACGGCCTTGTGCACGCCGCCCGCCGCGGACATATGCGCCCCGATCAACTGCTGTTGCGGCTTGTTCTGACGTGATATAGTTTCCATAATCCACCTGTGGGTATATGACTTTCCCTACCCTGTACTGAGGGAAACCCCTCATTTCCTCAAAGTATGGAACACAGTACAGTGCCCAAAATATAATTGACACGGGAGGAGGCATGAAAACCTCCGTCATTGTTTTTGTTCTGCTTCTGCTTTGCGGAGCAGGCGCATTTTTCAGCTATCTGTACCTGCCTGCATATTCGCTGCGCATACCGCAGGTGCGTATAAGCATACAGTTGCCCGACGCCGATGAAGCCCGGCCGTCCGCATACTTCACCGAAGAAGAAAGAAAAGACCTGCAGCGCATCCTTGCGCCCTACAGGGACAATATCAGCAATGTGAAGATCATGCTCGACCACTTTCACACGCCGTCGCCCGCCGACGGCATGTCCAGCTTTCAGCTGATCATCACCACGGCCGAAGGATGCATACTGCAGACCCGGCCGCAGGTCACCAGACGCATGTACCTCACATCCGACATCGACGCCAAGGTCAGACGTTCTTTTGAGCTGTTTGACAGTCTTTCACGCACCTCAACCTATCAGAAACGCAACCTTGCCCGCATTTCAGATATCTGACCAAGCCCCCCGAAGCCTCCGGCGGCATCACCTCTTGTGCTCCGTCCCCCGCGGATCGCAGGAACGCTGACGGCGTTCCGTGCTGCCGGAGGCACTTATACCGCACTATGCGGACATGCTGTACAAAAACGGCGCCTGATGGCGCCGTAATTTCATGTGGATGTTCTGCACCATCAGCTGATGTGCAGCATGGCCAGCCCGCAGGTAAGCAGGGCAATTCCGGCCCATGCACTGGGCGCCATTTTCTGCCCGAACAGCACCCAGCCGCCCAGCGAGGTACCCAGAATACCGAAACCGCCCCACATGGCGTAGGCAACGGCCAGATCCATACTGCGCACTGCAAAAGACAGGCAGACAAAAGCAAGCCCCACAGCTGCCAGCGCCATCACGCCGTACCGGCGCACGGTAAATCCCCGGGACTTTGCCAGCAGCAGGTTGGCAGCCACATCCAGTGCCGCCGCCAGCATTACCAGCAGCAGTCCTGCTGTCAGTATCGACGAAAATGTCATGACTGTTCCCCTCTGCGCGGCTGAACCACACCGGCGGGTTCCGCCTGTTGCCGGTTGCCGGAAGAAGTGCCGTGGTGCACCAGCAGCACGCCGCCCAGCACAGCACACAGCGCAGCAAAACGCAGCAGACTCATCTGTTCGCCCAGAATGAACACACTGGCGAGCGTGATGAATGCAAGTCCGACCCCCTCCCAGAAAGCAAAAGCCACCCCCACGGGCAGCGCCGTGGTGGAAAGTGAAAGCAGATAGTACGAAACACCGATGAACAGCAGCATGATCACCACTCCGGCCTCGGCCCCGAAAGCCATGCTCCAGCTTTGTGAAGCCTTCATCAGTGTGGTACCGGCCACCTCGAAAAAGACCGCGCCGGTAAGACACAGCCAGTGATACGCACGTGGTGCGGACATGATAAAATACCCTCGTGACGCGGCGCGCAGCACCGCTTCTATGTATAATTACGAAAAAAGAAAAAGAAAAAAGGACCGGTTGCGCAACGGCAGCCGTTACAGCCCCGAACGCCAGCAGTGTTCGGAAGAGACGATGCCGGCTCCGCAGAGCGGCGTATGGCGGGTAGTGCCTGTCAGCATGGAATGCATGCTACTGCGTCGGAACAGGAAAAGCAACTCCGCCCGCGGGCAGACCTCGCCGGATATCATGCGGCCCACAAACCGGACTGAAAAGGTATGCTTTGCGGACAGGCAAAAAAAAGCTATACCGGCGGCACACCAGACGGGGAGAATATCAGATGTCCGCAACAATGCATTACACATACACACTCACCGGCACAGAGGCCACCACAGGGTATTTTTCATGCGAGCCGCCGCGCGGTCTCAGCTTTGCCGGAGGACTGGCATGGCTGGAGGAACACCCCGCCGATGACTTCATGCACCTGTGGCTGCTCCGCAGGCTTGCCACCTTTGAGCAGAAAAAAATCCGCACCATGATCACCAGAGAATGTGCCGGACGCCCTGTACTGGAAGCGCTGCTGTACGAGCTCTGCCTGCTTACGCCCCGTTTCGCCGCCCTGCGCGAACGCTTTGCCCCCGGAGCCCCCGCGCGGCTTTCAGCCTGTACCCCGCTACCCTACATCAAATGGTCACTGCAGCCAGACAGCGGCCTGCATGCCCGGTGGACAGAACTTTTCCGGGCCAACATGCACGATCACCGCATGCTGCCGCACCCCGACGATGAAGAGCTGCCCCCGCTGTTTGATCTCGGGTCGGTCTCTGCACTGTGGCTGCCCCGCAACACAGTGCCGGTGGCCGATCTGCGGCAGCAGGTTGCAGACCGGCCGCGCGATACGGGCTGGCGGCGTCCGCCTGCGCACGAAACAGCCATGCTGGCGCTGGAACGCCTGGTCGAGCATGATGTGATCGGGGGCGTGGAAATGCGACACGTGGCTTCGCTGAGCCCCATCGCGCTGCTGCGCCAGTGGCGGCTGGACACCGGAATACAGGCGGGCCGCAACAATCACACACTATGCGGACTTGCCACCACATACGGAAGAGGGCTTTCACTGGCGGACGCCCGTGTTTCATACGCCATGGAAATGGTTGAACGGGCTTCTTCGTATGCTTCGGTGTCTGTTCAGGACGGTGTATTGCAGGTGACCGGCAGAGCCTGCCGTACACCTGTGACCGTGGCGCGCCTTTCCGAACTGCGGGCCCGCGGCATTGAAGCTGTCGACCCTGCCGATTTTCCGCTGGAAGCGCCCTATCAGGACGAGCCGCTGCACTGGATGGAAGGCCGCTCACCGGGGCCGGACGGCGAAGTGACTGTACTGGTGCCCGTACAGATGGTTTTTCTGTTCTGCAACCTTGATGAAGTGTCTTTATACACGGCTCCCGGTTCCACGGGGCTTGCCTCCGGCAATATACCGGAAGAAGCCAAAGTGGCAGCCCTGACGGAAATCATCGAACGTGATGCGGAAGCCACCATGCCGTACAGCTGGCAGCGGTGCTTCACGCTGACCACGGAAGACCCCGCCCTGAAAATGCTGCTGGACGATTACGCCGCCCGCGGTGTGCATCTGCAGTTTCAGGATATCACCACCGACTTCGGGGTGCCCTGCTACAAAGCATTCGTCACAGGCCGCGACGGCACTGTCACCCGCGCCACAGGCGCCGGGCTGGACGGCCGGCGGGCCATTGTGTCATGCCTTACCGAAACGCCGTATCCGTATCCGGACAGCCCGCCTTCGGCCCCCGCGCCTTCACATATTCCTGTGCGCAGGCTTGAAGAACTGCCCGATATGAGCATGGGTAACGTCCATGACAATCTGGCGCTGCTGGAAGCCATGTTCACCGCCAACGGCAGAACACCCGTTTATGTGGATATCACCCGCGATGATCTGGGCTTTCCCGTTGTCAGAGCGTTGGTGCCCGGCATGGAACTGACAGCGGACTTCACGCCGTTCACCCGTATCAATCCCCGGCTGTACCGGCGGTATCTCGACATGTTCCGCTGACCTGCAAAAACCGAGGCGCGCACTGCCGCGCACGGCACGGCAGCCCCTGTTTTCGGGCCGCCCGCCTGCCCCGCAGGCCGGCGGCCTGCATGTGTATATATTCCACCCTTAACCGGTTTCGGGCTTTTCATCCGCCGCAAAACCCAGTATTCAATCAATCATGCCTATTTTCGATCTCTTTTTCCTCGCACTGGGCGGCCTGCTGCTGTGGTTCGGCGCCGACAGACTGGTGGAAGGCGCCTCGGCGCTGGCCCGCCGCGTCGGCATCTCCGAACTGGTCATAGGCCTTACCATCGTGGCCCTCGGCACGTCTCTTCCGGAATTTCTCGTGTCTTTCACAGCCGCGGTCACCGGATATTCCTCCATCTCCGTGGCCAATGTGGTGGGGTCAAACATATTCAATCTCGGACTCATTCTGGGCGGCGTGGCCATGCTGCGTCCCGTCATGCCCGAGCGCGACATAATGCAGCGCGACGCCCCCATTCTGGTCTGCTGCACCACCTTCATACTGGTCTGCGCTTCCGTCACGGGGTCGCTGCCACGCTGGGCCGGTGCCGTGCTTACCCTGACGTTTGCGGGATACATCGCATGGCTCATCATCAAAAGCCGCATGGAATTCGCAGCAGTAAACGCTTCGCTGCAGACAGTGCTGAGCAGCCGGACGGGTTCGACTCTGAACAGTCCCGTGCTGCCCGGCGAACCGGACAGGACAGCAGCAGAACTGCCTCTCTGGCGGGCTCTTGGCGGAATAGCAGCCGGCCTCATTGCCCTTACACTGGGCAGCAGGCTGGTGGTCAACGGTGCAACCGCCATTGCCGCATGGCTGGGGGTAAGTGAATGGCTTATCGGGCTGACCATTGTGGCGGGCGGCACTTCGCTGCCCGAACTGGTCACCTGCGTCGTGGCATCGTTCAAGGGACGCAATGAAATGATGCTGGGCAACCTCATCGGCAGCGACCTGTTCAACTTTGCGGGAGTACTGGGTATAACGGCCCTGCTGCGACCACTCAGCGTTGATGCATCGGCACTTCCCAACCTTGCGCTCAGCGTCTTTACAGTGCTGCTTATTCTGCTGCTGCTCAGACTGCGCGGCAGGCTGGGCAAAGCGGAAGGCCTGCTGCTGCTCACATTCGGACTGGGACGCTGGGTGCTGGATGCATTCAGCACGCCCCCGCTGTAACCGGCGGTCCGCCACCGGCAACCGGACCGGCATCCCTCTGCGGGTGCCGGTCTTTCAATACTCAGTCAGTACTGTTCCGGTCTGTCAGATGCCTTCCTCGTTTTCCCACACAATGCCCTCTTCTTCCTCTTGCGCCACCTGCAGACCGCAAAGCCCCAGCGCCTCCGCCACACATGCCGCCTGCTGCCCGGGGGTGCGTTCCGGCTGCAGCATAAAGTCCAGCGCTTCAAAACACAGCGGCTCCACAGCATGCACTCTGGTTATAAAATCCTCGCGGGCCGCTTCCGGCATATGCCGGACCAGCTCAGGAATATCAGGCATCACATAAAAGACTCTTCCCTGCTTTTTCAGCAACCGGCGCGCATCGGCATCCTGCAGGCACAGCTCGCTCACGGCCACCGCTGCTCCCTGCGCAGCAGTAATATCATTCATCAGCAGGCCGGGGTCCTGTACGGTCAAAAACTGCATCCCCAGCCTGTCTGCCACTGCAGCGGCCACCCGGTCCACTCCTGTACCGTCCAGCCCGATGCAGAAAACGCAGTCAGAGGCGGCATTGAAAACAGGGCGGAACATGCCGCGGGCAAAAGCCTTCTGCGCTCCGGCATTTTCCACGGCGACTTTGTCGCAGACAAAACCGGACGTATCAAATTTTTCTTTACTCATTACATTCTCTCAAGATTTAGGATATATTTCCGATAAACCGGATATACAGTGTTTCACAACCAGCTAATCAGGGCTTTGCCGTCCGACCGTAAAGGAGCCTGTGCATGTTTGATAAAGTGACACTCTCGACAAAATTCTACTCCGGCAGCATCGGGGTTCTGGTGCTGGCCATTACACTGCTGTGCAGTGTGACCATGTGGCTTGTGAGTGACGGCATGACGCAGCTGGGCACAGCCACACTGCAGTCGACCACTGAAAATCTGGTTACCACCATAGAAATGCAGGACGCCATCACACAGGAAAAGGTAAGCTCCGACCTCAGTGTGCTTGAACGCGAAATGCAGGGCTACGGTTCGCTGATGCTGAGCGAGCTGCATGCGCATCAGACCCGTATGGTCAATCAGGTCACCAAGGAAGCCGCCACCGCAACCATACCCGCACTGGTGCTTACCTCAGACGAAGGTATGACCCCGTTGTATGAAAACTTTGAAATAGTGGACAGAGTGCAGAAGCTCATCGGCGGCACGGCCACTATTTTTCAGGTGCTGCCCGGCAAACTGCTGCGCATATCGACCAACGTGCTCAAACTGGACGGACAACGGGCCACCGGAACATACATACCGGAATCAAGTCCTGTATATAAAACAGTCATGCGCGGTGAAACCTACAGGGGCAAAGCCTTTGTCGTCAACGCATGGTATATCACTGCGTACAAGCCTCTGCGCGATCTGGGCGGCAATATAGTGGCTGTGGCCTATGTGGGCCGTAAAATAATGACTCCCGCCCTTACCGAAGCCCTCGCCAGCATCAGCGTGGGGGGCCTCGGTTTTGCCTTTGCCTACAACGACAAGGGCGAAATGATATACCACCCCGAGCATCAGGGCAAAACACTTTCAGACATCGGCGTGGAACAATACTTTGCCGGTGTGCAGAACGGACTGGTGACCTATATGCGCGACGGGGCGGAACAGATAGCCTATGTCAGACATTTTGAACCATGGGGCTGGCACATCGGCGTGCAGATGAGCCGCAAAGAAGCACTGCGCGGCATGGACACCATGGTGCTTACCGGCTCGCTGGGGGTGGCAGCTCTGGCACTGGTGGCCGGCTGTATCTCCACATGGCTGCTGCTGCGCAGTATCACCGGTTCGCTGAACAAGCTGGAAGGCTTTACCGCGGCAGTGGCAACGGGCGACTACAACGCCTCGGTGGACTACAAGGCCGACGATGCCATAGGCAAAACCATTGCAGCCGTCCGGCGCATGGTGGAAGTCATCAAGGAACGCCTCGGCTTTTCCAACGGTATCCTGCAAGGTATGGCCACACCCTGCATCGTTGTGGATACGCAGGAAAAAATATCCTACATCAACCAGCCGGCCCTCACGCTGCTGCATGCACAGGGTTCCGCAGACAGCTGGACCGGACAATCCATCGGCAAACTGTTCCACAACGACGCATCACGCCGCACCATTCTGGGCGATACAGTGCGCGACAGGCAGTCGCAGACCAACAAAGAACTGGTGCTGCAACGCAACGGAGAAGACATTTTCCTGCGGGTGGACACCGCGCCTCTGCATGACCTTGACGGTGCCCTGCTGGGAGCTTTCGGCCTGTACACCGACATGACCGAAAACCACCGCCAGAACAAAGCCATGCAGGATAAAAACGACATCATAGCGCAGGCTGCCGAACAGGCCGACGGTGTCTCGCAGAACGTATCAGCCACAGCTGCCGAGCTGTTCGGACTCATCGAAGAGGCCAATCAGGGGGCCGAGGTACAGAAAGAGCGCACCGGCGAAGCCGCCACAGCCATGGAGGAAATGAACGCCACAGTCATGGAAGTTGCGCGCAGTGCCGCAGAGGCCGCATCGGGCGCGGATGAAGCGCGTGCCAGAGCCGAAGAAGGCGCGCGCATCGTCAGAGATGTCATAAGCGCCAGCCGCAAGGTTTCGGATGAAGCGGAAAACCTGAGCAGCAACATGCAGCTGCTGGGCACACAGGTGGAAGGCATCAGTCAGATTATGAACATGATCAACGACATAGCCGACCAGACAAACCTGCTTGCCCTGAACGCCGCCATTGAAGCCGCACGGGCAGGCGATGCAGGACGCGGATTTGCCGTGGTAGCCGACGAAGTGCGTAAACTGGCAGAAAAAACCATGGACGCCACCAAACAGGTGACTGTGGCCATTACGGAAATTCAGGAAGGCGCCCGCCGCAACCTTGAAGCAACCCGCAAGGCCGTCAGCAGCATCGAGGAAAGTACCGACCTTGCCAACCAGTCGGGCGACGCACTGCAGCAGATTCTGAATCTTTCCGTGGAAACTGCCGATCAGGTACGCTCCATCGCCACCGCCGCAGAACAGCAGTCCGCGGCATCCGAAGAAATAAGCCATGCCACGGCAGAGGTGGACCGCATTTCAACGGAAACCCTGCAGGCAATGAACCGGTCGGCCGACGCAGTGAGCCAGCTGGCGGAAGAAGCACGCCGCCTTCAGCAGATTATTGAAATGATGACCAGCGAATAGACGGCGCGCGTAACACTGCGAGGTATCTGCAAAAGGCCGCTCCCCGCGGGGAGCGGCCTTTGTTATTTACAGGCACGGCGCAAAGAACGGCTGCGCAAGCCTGCCACGCGGGGTGCAGCGCTGGAATAGATACTTTTTCTGCACAATGCTCCCGCCAAAAGATACAGGCAGCGGGCGCCCGGCTGCACCGGCTTAGGACTGCGGCGGCTTAGGGCTGCGGCGGAGCGCGTTATGCACGGCGCAGAATGACGCGCGAAATTTCTGCCGGTGCGCCCAGCCGGAAAGGCGGCCCCCAGAAACCCGTGCCGCGGCTTACATAAAGCTGCATGGCACCATGACGGTACAATCCGGCCAGATACGGCTGCACCATGCTGACAACCGCCATAAAGGGAAACACCTGCCCGCCGTGGGTATGTCCGCACAGCATGGCGTTCCATCCTGCTTTTTCCGCCGCAAAGACGCTGGCGGGCTGATGGGCCAGCAACAGTTTAAAATCCGTGTCCTCACCATGCAGCATGGCCTTGCGGCTGTCGCTGGCGTACTGCCGCCCGAAACGGTGGGCGGCATAATCGCTCACACCGCCCAGCAGCAGCGTAGCCTCACCGCGGCGGATGCGCACACTGCGGTTTTCAAGCATATTCAGCCCCAGCGACTCCAGCACAGGCAGCCAGCGGCTTATTCCCGAATAATATTCATGATTTCCGGAAACACCGAATACACCGTCAGGCGCCTGCAGGCGGCGCAGAGGCTCTACCTGTTCCCGCAGATGCCGGGGCGAACCGTCCACAATATCGCCGGTGACGGCAATCAGGTCTGCACCGGCGGCATTGGCGCGCTCCACCACACCTTGCAGCCAGTCCACTCCCAGAAAGGCACCCACATGCAGGTCAGAAAGCTGCACAACGGTGTACCCGTCCAGCGCGGGGTGCAGCCCGTGCACGGGCATCTGTATGTCCCGCACGGCGGGAACACGCATGGCGCCGTACATGGCCGTACCGGAAAACACGCCCGCAAGCGCCATGACACCGGTACCCGAAGCCCCCTGAATAAACTGCCGCCGTGAAGCATCGTGCAGCGGACGCGGCCTGCGGCGGGGCAGCACACGCCGTGCATGCCACAGCAGAAGCAAAGAGTCGCGCGAAAGCAGCAGAACAAGCAACAGCGAAGCCACGCCGAACGCAACGGCCCCGCCGAAGGCGATTACGTCAATGGTCCGGCTTTCAACACCGGCATGACGCAGAAAACCTTCAGCGGGAATGCTGCCCCACGCATAGCACAGACAGCACCAGGCCACTGTGCGGGCCCAGAACCCCAGCCGCGACGGCCTGATAAGGCGCAGACCGGTATACAGGGCAAAAAAAGCCGACAGGCCTATAAAGACGGTGTACAGCACAGGCAGCTCCTTGCGGCGCTGTTTTCCCTGCCGTGCGCCGCTGTCAGGAAATCCAGCGCACGGGCAGTTCTTTGCGCATGGGAACGCGGTGGTATCCGTAACGGGCATAGCCGAGCATCTGCGCACCGCAGATGCGCTGCCCGTCATTCAGCCCCAGCCTGACGCGCAGGGCTTCCGATTCGCGCACGGCATGAATGAAATACCCTGCCCAGCAGGCACCCACACCGTGGGCATGGGCCGCAAGCTCAAGATACGTCAAAGCGATGGAAGCATCCACATCGGACCAGCCTGTGGCGGTATCGGTGTAGGCAACAGCCAGATGCGGGGCACCGCGCAGAATGCAGTCCTGTCCCTTGCGCCATGCGGCAATAAGACCGGCCACGCCGTACTGTTTTGCCACATCGGGCTGTTCACGCCGCAATTCCGTCATCCAGTCGATGACCAGCGACGCCATGTGCTGGGTGGCGTTGGGGTCTTCCACCATCAGCCAGCGCACCGGCTGTCTGTGACTGGCAGAAGGCGCCCAGTCGGCAGTACGCACGATGCGTTCCAGCGTATCATGCGGCACGGGCCGCTGCCGGAAGCAACGTATGGATCTGCGGCTGCGCAGAAACTGTTCCGCCTGAACGCCGGATATACGCAGACCTCTGTCCAGCGGAACAAACTGCCCGTCAGGCATGGGGGCCAGTCGCACCGCCCCGAATTTGCACACGGAAACACAGTGACCGCACTGCAGACACACGTCTTCTCCGCCGGTACGCATTTTGGGCGCACCGGTTTCCTTGTCTGCAATAAGCACCAGCACGGGACACTCTTCCATGCATCCCCCGCAACGCCTGCAGGCGTCGCCGTCAACTTCAAAAAAACTCATGGATCTGTTCCTTGGCAAAAAAACACAGCGCACCTGCGCTGTCCGGATAATAATATTATACTGTTACGTTTTCTGCCGTCCAGCCTGCAGCACCGCTCCGCTCAAGTCGGCGGCGATGCCGCCGGCCCCTCGTGGCCGGCAGAAGCGTACATGTCTGTTCGCACAATCGGCCCGCTTTGTCATCCGCTGTTTTGTACTGCCGCGCTTTGTCAAGCGCGACACTTTACGATATGAAGCGGACACACCTTACGCAGGAGACAAAATGCCGCAGCAGCACGCCACCCCCGCGCCCGCCATTCCCGTTACACCGCCTGCCGGAAACCGCAGCAGACACGCCGTTTATTTACTTTTTCGCTTACTGGCCGTCTGCACTCTTCTGTATCTTGCCGGTACCTGCCTGCAGGGCTGCGCCCCCCGCACCCCGCAGGGGCAGGAGTCGGGCCTGCCGTCCAGCGACGTGCCCAGAGCAGACCCCGGCTATGTGCAGTGGCTTTCGCGCCAGTCCATGCTGAGTGAATCGCAGCGACTTGCGGATATTGTATCAGGCTCTGCACTGCAATGGCGCAAAGGAGGACTGCGCCCCGCCCCCGCCGCGCTACTGCGCGAGGCTGACACATGGCTCACCGTACGACCGGAATCAGTACTGGGCAAAAGCAGCGAGCCGCTTTTCGGCGTGCTGGCAGACAGGAGAGTGTGGCAGGCGCTGCAAAAGCTGGGCATCCGGGGCATGCTGCCCGCTCCGGTACATGTGACGGGCGGCCTGTGGGGATACGACCTTACAGCAGTCCGCGGAGACGACATCATACAGTACGGCTTTGCCGATGCCTGCGGCACACAGGAACATTTTCTGCACCTGCTCCGCATGGCCAATGCCCACGGAGCGGTGCTGGGCACCATGCTCACCCCCGCGGCCACCGGCATGGGGCCGGACTTTTTCCTCGCGGCACGGGGCAAGCCGGGCTACGCGGGAATCTACTGCATGATAGACCTGCCGCGTGACAGCTGGAAACTGCTGCCTGCCGTACAGTCGGAATGGCAGGGTACCTTTCCCGACGAAGCGGCGGTTACTGCCCTGCGCGGCAAAGGGCTGCTGCCGCCACCGCTTGCAGCCGCGCGCACAGGCAACCCGCTGCGCTGGGCGGTAACAGGCGAAGTGCGCGGCATAGACGGCGAATTACGCAGGTGGGCATATCTTGCTCATGAAGTGCCCACCCGTCCGGTGCTCAACTGGACCGATCCTTCCGCCGCGGCGCGGCGCATCATGTCCGGCTCGGTGATACGGCAGACAGGAGAACTGGGAACCGCTTTGGCGGGGCTGACCCTGCAGCCGTTCAGCGGGGCCGTCATAGACGAAAACGACCAGCGCGGCCCTGCCGCACCGCTGCTGGATGCCGCCCGCACCCTTGCCGCCGAAAACAGACGCTACGGCGGATGGTCGCTGCTGACAGATACCATGCAGCTGCCGCTGCTGACAGCGCTGCTGGACAGCGGCCCCGACATGGCCGTTGACATGTACACCCCGCCCATGGCCGCACACGCGCTGCTGACCGGCAATGCGCAGGCACTGCGTCTGTCGCTGGACATGCTGCGCACGGCGGGCATCGACCACCGCAGGCTCATGCATCCGGTCATGTGGGGACACGGCATTGACTACACGCTGGCGCATCTGGCTCCGCCCCCTTACGGGCCTGAACCTGTCGTGCAATGGCAGGGCAGCCGCATCAGAGCTTCGGCAGTGCAGCGGCACATCATGGACCAGCTGAGGGCCGCAGTGGACGAGCCGGTACTGCACCGCGCAACGGCCGGACGCGTTTACTGCACCACCCCTGCAGGCATCGCCGCGCAGTCGCTGGGACTCAAGGACCAGCGCACGGGACTGCGCGCCATAACACCGGAGATAATCCGCGGGACCCTGCTGCTGGCCTCATGGAACGCGCTGCTGCCGGGGGGCTTCATGCTCGACGGCCGCGATCTGGCCGGTGCCATGCCCCTGCCTGCCGCCAGTCTGCCGGAAGAAGATGTCGAACAGCATCCTGAACTGCTTGGCCGCGGAGCATATGCACTGGGGTCGGGCTATGATTCCGTCATGATTTCACGGCAGGGACTGCCCGCAGCCAGAACTCTGCACGACAGCCTGCCCGCCCAGATGCTGCACGACGGTTCATACGGCAGCGCCATGGCCGCGGTGCTGTCCGCCAGAAGGCGGCTGGGCGTTCCGCTGGCGGAACTTGTCGATACCCCCGCGGTTTCGGGCAGCGGCACCGCGGCCACAGTCCTTGCACTGCCGCCGGACAACGTCCGCGCCGCACCGCGCTGGCTGCTGGTGTGTGCCAACTTCAGCCGCAAGCCGCAGCACGAACGCTTTACCCTGCGCCTGCCGCCCGCCGTGATAGAAACAGCAAAAGACATACTGCCCGCAGACGGTGCGTTTGCGCCAGCAGCCGCCCCGACGCAGGAACCGCAGCGGACTCCCCCCGGCCTGCAGAACGGCCGGCTGAGCATCCGGCTGCAACCGTGGGAAATACGCGCCCTGTTGCTGGAAGCTGCGCCCGCCCCCGCGCGCTGAGCCGAAAATGCAGCGCGCACAACAACACCGGCACGGCGTAACCGGCCATGCTCCGGCAGTCCCCGCCTGCCTTCTTTACGGTCAAAAAAACGACACCGGAGACAAAAACAGACCGCGGATACCTTGCCGGACACTGTCGGCAAGCTTTTTGCTACTACCGCGTCATGAACAGCGCACTTTTTTCCGCTCCCAACATGCAGGCTCTGGCCGCCACCTGCCGCCCCGCAGCGCAGTGGCTTTCGCACATGTCACCGGATATCTCTCCGCTGCTGGCAGCCATGGGCAAAAACAGCCATGGCATGACAGACCTGCAGTTGCCGGACGGGCGCTATCTTTTTGACGCCGCCCCTCCCGCTGTCTGCTACGGTAAATGGATTCCGGATTCCGCACACCGCAAAGACAGCGGTCCGGCAGCAGACCGGCATAATCTGGCACGCAGCGCCACTGTGGTGATAGGCTGCAACGTGGGCTACGGGCTGGTGCATCTTATCGACAACACACCGGATACACATAAGATACTGTTACTCGAACCGGATGCCGCCATGCTGGCTCTGTGCCTGTCGCAGTCCGACTTCAGCCCTTTTATCCGCTCCGGCAAGCTTACCGTGCTTCCGCCCGACCGCACCGTGGTACACGACATCATCCGCAGGCTGGATGTACAGTACCTCTTCGGCAGTATTCACCTGCGTGCCGACCTGCCCAGCCAGCAGATATCGCCGCTGTATGCCGAATGGGCGAACATAGTGCACGGCATGATGGACAGTTTCGGGCTGGAGATGCTGACACTGCGCAAGGTGCAGGACACCATGGTGTCCAACGAGCTTGCAAACTTCCGCACGGCACTGCGCAACGGCAGTCTCAATCCGCTTGAAAACATGCTCAGGGGACTGCCCGCGCTTATCGTCGGCGCCGGACCTTCGCTGGAAAGCAACGGACCGGTCATCGCCCCGCACACCGCCGACGCAGTCATCGCCACATCGCTGCAGGCGCTGCCCGCCTGCCGCAAAGCAGGTATAAAACCCCACTTCTGCCTTGCCATCGACTGGGGTGAAGTAATGACCGCAGTGTACAACCGGCTGGATAATGAATGGGCGGCCGATATCCCGCTCATCTATTCCACCAAAACGCGCCATGAAGTTGTCGCCCGCTACCCCGGACCCGCACTGCCGCTCTGGACTGTGGGCGGTCTGGCCACCTTTATCGGAGGCAGCGGTGATCTGGTGCTGGAGGCAGGCAGTAACGTCAACGTGGCCATTGTGCGTCTGCTCTACTGGGCAGGAGTACGCAGATTCACGCTGCTGGGGCAGGATCTGGGGTGGAAAGGCGACCGCAGCCACGCCAGCGGACACCACGCCACCATGCTCAGATCGCATCAGGCAGCCAGAGACATCGACGGCAACCCCATACGCACCGACAACAAATTTCTGGCCGCAGCCCGCGAACTGGAGCAGGATTTCCGCATTCACACGGACATCGAAGCCTACAACATATATGGCGGCGGACTTCCCATACACGGAGCGGCCAACATAACGGCACAGGATGCGCTGGACAACAACCTGCTGCAGGCCCGCGGGGCAAGTCTTGACAAACTGCGTCTGGCATTGCAGCAGGCCATGATTCCCTGCAACCAGCCGGCATGGGAACCTCGCGAAGAACAATGGCGTTCAAGCCTGCGGCACGTCCAGCGCCGGCTGGAAAAACTGCTGCGCAAAGCCGCCCGCAACCACGATGACATCACAGCCACCCTGCGGCAGGTACACGCATTTCTGCGGCAGGACCCGCTTTATCTGCCGTATCTGTACAACGAAATCATGGACATAGCCGGAATGGGGCTGGGCAGACTGCGGTACGGTCCCGCCGACCTTAAAGCCTTCAAGGATATCGTGCGCAGAGTGCTGCACAAAGTCCGGCATATGGACAGCGTGCTGTGCACTCCGGCCCATGACAGCTGCGTTCCGGTGTCCGCCGCCTCGTCCGCATCGGGCGGTTCTGTCCGTCCGCAAGCGCAGACACTCTGACCGCCAGCGACACAGCCAGGCCGCCGCTGCCGTAAACGCGACGGTACCGGACGGCCTGTGTCCGGCCGCGTCAAACAGCACCTGCCGCAAAAGCCCGCACCGGACCGCAGTCAGGGGGGATTGCCCGCAGGCTGTGACGCACACGCATTGCCATCTGCCGCGATCCGGCGCTATCATTCATTTTTCAATCAATCTTTGCGTGCCGTGCGCGCTCTGCCGCCGCACGGCGCCCGCACAGGAGCTGCATATGAGCGTAATGGCAGAACTGGCCATGTTTCCCATGAATCCAGCCACAGGCGGCAGCCTGAGCCCCTATGTGGCAAGGGTTCTCAATATTGTCCGCGCCAGCGGCCTCGGCCACAGTCTGGGCCCCATGGGCACAGTCATCGAAGGCGAATGGGATGAAGTGATGCAGTGCATCACAGCATGCTTCCGTGAGCTGGAAAAGGACTGCGACAGAGTCTACATGACTCTGAAGGTGGACTGGAAACGCGGAACACGCCCCCGCATGGAACAGAAAACACAATCCGTGCTGCAGAAACTGTAGCCGCGCATCAAAAAAGGCCTTCCACGGGGAAGGCCTTTTTTACGGTATCAGCAGGGTCCGGCATCCGGACTGCGGCGAACTGTTTCAACCACTTTCATGGAACGCCATTTGCCGCCCCTGTAGCGCAGCAGCGCCGAAAGACTGAGCGCCACGGCGTAACAGGTAAGCACCACCCACAATGCGATGAGACCGGCGTCGAACCACAGCCGCATGATGACAATGACCGCCACCATGCATGCACAGCCCACCACCATGGCCCACATGACAAAATAGGTGTCTCCCGCCCCTTTGACAGCGCCGAAAAACACCAGCGACAACGCGTCGAACAGACAGTAGAACGCCACAAAACGCATCAGCACCACACCGGCTTCGCGAATGGGAACATACTCCTGCACACTGACATCCTGCGGCCGGAACATATCAAGCAGCACACCCGGAAAAATGATGAACATCACACCGATGCACAGCATCCACGCCAGCGCCAGATGCAAAGTATTCATGGCGGCGGTACCTGCCGCATCGGGTTTGCCCGCGCCGATGGCCTGCCCCACCATGGTGCTGACTGCTATGTTCAGCCCCAGCATGGGCAGAAAGGCCAGCGAATCAATGGAAAACACGATATTGGTTGCCGCCAGTTCCACTCTGCCCAGACGTCCGATGACAAAAACAAAAAACGTAATGGCAAAAATCTCAAAAAAATAGTTCACACCGCTGGGCAGGCCGTAACGCATCATGCGCAAAAAAAGCGCCCGTTCAAAACGCCAGTTGCGCAGAACGCCGAACATGGCATCGTGACGGCGGGTAAACGTGGCAAGCGCCAGAAAGAAAAATGTCAGCGCCCAGCCGGCCACCGTGGCAATGCCCGCCCCGGCTATGCCCAGTTCGGGCAGCCCCCACGCACCGTAAATCAGCGCGTAATCAAGCGGGATGTTGATGATCATGGCCGCGATGTTGGCCACCATTACAGGACGGGTAAGCCCCCGACCGGAAAAAAAGCAGCTCAGCGCGCTGGAAAGCAGCATGAACACCGCTCCCACAGTCAGTACGCGGAAATAGATCACCTCCAGCCTGACCACCGGCGCAGGGTGTCCGGCAAAGGAAAACATAAACGGCGCGACAAACCACAGCAGAGCCAGCAGCACTCCGCCCATGAGACTGAAATGAATGGCCTGCCACAAGGCGGCACCCACACGGGCAGGCGCAGCCGACCCGCAGTACTGCGCTATGAAAACGTTGGCATATCCGGCAACGCCTGTAAAAAACAGCAGAAACAGCAGGTTGACAATGGCAGCAGGCAATGCAGCCGCAATGGCGTCCACGGAATAATGGCTCAGAAAAAGCCGGTCGGTGAACTGCATCACAGTGGACGAGGCCATGCTGATAACAAGGGGCAACCCCACGCCGAGCACATCGCGATAGCCGTTGGGCATGCCCCAACGTGCACGCAGGGAAGAAAAGAACATCAGGATACTCCGGAACAGAATTAGATGACTAGTATACGGAAAGGAACTTGAATGTGTAATCACACTCACAGGGCAAGTCAATCACTCGCAACCGCAAAACCGCACCGGCTCAGGCTTCACTTATGGCGTGTTTCAGCCTATAAGGCGGCATGCGTACCAGCCATTCCGCACTTGTATACGCGCTCTGTCTGCTGCCCATGATGATCATGCTGGCAGCCGTGGCACTGTGCATCGGCACCGGTGAGACAGTGACGACGTTTTTCAGAGCTTACAGATACCAGCACCCCGATCTGACGTACTGGCTAACCATACTCACAGACTGGGGCAATCCCTTTTTATATCTGGTGTACGGCACCATCTATGCCCGTGCGGCCAAAGGCTCTGTTCTGGCCGCGCGCAATCCGCAGGAAGCCCGCAGCAGACGCAATTTCGTGCTGGCCTGGATAATAGCCCAGCTGCTGGTGGCGTTTCTGCTTGTGCGCATTTTCAAAATAACCATAGGCAGCCCCCGGCCCAATGCGGACGGCACATTTCAGCCGTTCTCCTTCAACTCCGGGCACAATTCGCTTCCCTCCGGACATACCACTGAAATCGTGGGGTCTGTACTGCCGCTGGCCTGCGCCGCAAAACGGCGCGCCGGAATATTGCTTTCCGCGCTGCTGGCAGTATACGCCGCACTGGTCGGCTTCAGCCGCATATATCTGGGACAGCACCATGCGAGCGATGTTTTTTTCGGCACGCTTACGGGTGCTTTTTCCGCTTTACTCATGCACACCGTCTGGACGCACCTGAACAGGAAAAACAATGACGCAAACTGAAAACACTCCCGATGCCGGTCAGCACGATCTGCACTCACAGACCGTCACGCCCGACGCTTCGACTGAAGCGGCACCGGCCGCACCGCAGCGTACAGTCTGCGAACGCATTCTGGATATTCTGGCTTTTCAGCCCCTTATTCCGCTCACCATTCTTCTGGCGCTGCAGACCGTGTTCATGCTTGACGCACGCGCGCTATGGTATTCCGACGAAGTCCGCTATGCCAACGTGTTCGAACACGTGGTCAATGCCGGTAAATGGATTGTGCTGCACCTGAACGGTGTGCCCTACCCCGACAAACCCCCTGTCTACTTCTGGCTGCTGGAAGGCATCAGGCAGGCTATGCAGGCTGCCGGTATCGCCGGTGACGCTCCGCAGGGCATCGGGCCGCGCCTGTTCTTCAGCGGTGCGGCTGCTTCTGCCCTGTTTTATATCTGGGCCACATACGCACTGGCCCGGCGTGTGGCAGCCGCAGACAAGCGCACGGCTCTGGGAGCCGGACTTGTACTGCTCAGCGTATTCTACTTCATCGGTGTGTCGCACTATTCGCGCATGGACCTGCTCTTCGCCGCACTGATCACGCTCAGCCACATATGCCTTTTCACCGGCTGGAAAAAAGAAAAATCCACTTTCTGGATTGTCTGCGGTTTCGCCTTCGCCGCGCTGGCTACCCTGACCAAAGGCCCTCTGGGGCTTGCCTTTCCGCTTGTCACATCGGTGCTCTTTCTGCTGTGGCGCGGCAAACCGCGGCGGCTGGCAGGTGCAGATGTGGCGGCCGGTGCCGGTGTCATGCTCTTTATCCTGCTGGCCTGGGTCATGGGCGCGTATCTGACGGAACAGCCGGACTTTCTTTACAACATCTTCCATGACCAGATATACCGCAGGGCCACCCATACATGGCACCACTCGCAGCCGTGGTGGCACTATATGGCAACTCTGCCCGCCGCCTGGATGCCGTGGACCCTGCTGCTGCCCGTGCTGCCTTTCGGCTTTCTGCTGAGTAAAAAAGGGGCCCGTGCCGTGGCCGCTTCGCGCACTCCGGAAAAAGAAGGCATGGCCTATCTGTGGATAGCTTTTCTCAGCGGATTCGCCATTCTTTCGGCCGTCAGCATCAAAATCATCATCTACCTGCTGCCTCTTTTCGCTCCCCTGGCGGTGCTTACCGCAGGCGGCATACTGTCCCTTTCACGCGCACGCGCCAAATGGCTCATGCGGCTGATGGCACTGCTGCTGCTGGCGCTGGCCGCAGCGCTGGTCACCCTGCAGCTGGGGCAGATGTTCGGCTGGGAATGGCTGACCAAAGCCGTCCGCTGGCCGCTGGCTCTGGAAGGATTGTGGATTCTTGCCGCAATCAGTGCAGCAGGAGCGGCAATCATGTGGGTTGCGGCGCCTGCCGCCGGCGGGGCCGGTGCGCTGCTGCTGGCAGTGCTGTTCACCACCGTATGGATTCAGCCGCTGGGACTTATCACTGCTCCCTCCATGGATAACGTGATGAGCCCGCGCATGCAGGGTGAGCTTATCGGCAGCTACATAGAAAAAGGCTACACCCCCGTGACCTATAAAGTCTATTCGGGCACTTATACGTTCTACGCCGGTGCCGACCTGCTGGAACTGGACGAATGGGCCGATGTGGATGCCGCCGTGTCAGCCCACCGGAAAACCGTGGTCGCCATGCGCACCAAACACTGGGACACATGGGAAAACAAACCCGCAGACATGCGGGAGGTAAGCCGGCAGTGGATTGTAGATCAGGAATATGTCGTTGCCGTACGCGAGACATCCTCCCCCGACCAAACAGAGGTCTCTGCCCAAACAGAGGTCCCTGCGAAGTCCGGTCAAACCGGTGAGCCTGCTGACCTGCCCGCAGATTCAGCCACCGCGCCGGTTCAGCTTCCCGCTGCCAATGCCACCAACAGTACGGCAACACAGCAATCAGCCATAACGCCCTCTGCCGACATGCCTGCGGACGACGCTCCCCAAGCGGACAGCGCCGCAGAAGAGGGGCATGAGACATCCCCTGCAGATGCTCCCGCGCAGGGCAATGCCACCACCATCTGACAGACGGTGTACAATCCATGAAAAAACACGGCGGCGGAACACAGGTTCCGCCGCCGTTCTGCTGTGCGCGACTGCCGCACAAAAAATTCCGGCATATGATGCAACATACTGCCGGTACAGATGAAAGATAAAACCACAGCCGCTACATATACACAGCCAGAGCGCAGCCCCAGGCGGCGCCTGTCAGCAGCACTGCGGCCAGTCCGCAGCATGTCTGCATCCACCTGCGGCTGACAACGGCGGCCCCCCCGGGATGCAGCAGGCCTCCGCTCAGCCTGCCCGCGGCAAAACCGCACACAAGTCCGGCCACATGTGCTGTAATGTCGGTACGTTCTCCCTCCATGCCCAGCATGGCAAGCAGCCCCAGTCCTGCAGCAATGACCGCAAAAGCCTTCACACGGCCCTGCCTGCCCTCCAGAGCCAGCGTTATGCCGCACAAAGCCCCCACAGCGCCGAAGACACCTGTGGAGGCCCCCATACTCAGATAGTCATAGCCGGAAAACAGAACACTGCAGACATTGCCGGCGGCACCGGCCAGCAGCACAAGCAGCCAGCCCGCACCGGCACCGGTGCGACGGCAGAGCAAAGGCATAAACACACCGCCGGAAACAACATTGCCCAGCAGATGGCCGCTGTCGGCGTGCAGAGTAAGCGCGGTCACAACGCGGAACCACTCGCGGTCCACCAGCACACGCATGCCGTCCAGACGTCCGGCTTCGGCCCATTGTTCCGCAGAAAGCCCGCCAACAGCTGGTAAAAAATGATTGAGCCACGGCCACCAGTGCATACGCACGCCGTGCCAGACGGCCAGACAGAGCAGCACCCAGTAAGTGACTGCCGCAGTTGGAAAAACCGGTGCGGGAAGCGGCACCGCTGCGGCGGGGGTATTTTCATGTTCGGCGCGGAGTATTTCCGCGGCAGCCAGACGCTCATAAAGCAGCGGCACATACAACGCCGCCCCCCATGAACGGTGCTGCAGCCGGTAGGGAATACCCCGCGATGCCAGCACCAGCGGCCATGCCGGAGCTACTCCGGCCCGCACACGCAGTCCGGAAGCCGCCAGCAGAGGCACCACATCGCACCACCAGCGCGAAGCTCCGCGCCGGACCATGCGGTGTCTGCCTGTCCCGGTCGTCCCGCCCCGCAGAATGGTACCTGAACGTCCGGCAGAAATGGCCACAGGCTATTTCCGCCGCGGACCATCCGCATCGCAATCGATGACGCGGGGGTCATCCTGCGAACCGTCCTCCGCGGCTTCACAGTCTATGACAACAGTCCTGCGCGGCTCTTCCTGTGCTTCGGGACCGAACCCGCCGGAATAGTAGGTACGGGAATAAAATGTTCCGCCGCTGCCGAACCCGCCGGAAAACTGCGAGGAGCGGGCTGCCCCGTGCACCTGCACCGAGCTGGCGAAACTCCGCCGCAACCGGCGTGCCAGCGGCGCTCTGGTAAGCGGGAAAAGTAATACAAGTCCCAGCGCATCGGTCATGAGACCCGGTGTTATCAGCAGAATACCGGCCACAAGAATCATCAGGCCCTCAACCATCTCATCAGCAGGCATGACACCTTTATCCAGCGACTGGCGCACCTTGAACATGGTGCTCAGCCCTTCCGTGCGGGCCAGCCATGCACCGGCTATGCCCGTAAGTATGACCAGCAGTATGGTTGAACCGGCACCGATGGCGCTGCCGACCTGAATGAGCAGATACAGCTCGATGAAAGGGATTATGGTAAACAGCAGTAAAAGGCGTAGCAGCATGGTGACCCCTGTTATGGCCTGTTATGGATTGATTGCCGGTTTTCCGGCCATGCACTGGTACTAAGCATTCCGCGACAGTTGTAAAGCGCAGTCATGCTGCGACCGGCAACAGCACGGCAGACCGCACATTGAGTCAAAGTACCGCCCATGGCAAGCGGCCGGTGCGGCACGGCACGGCAGGAACATACAGGGACAAACGGGCACAAAACGAATCACACAGGCCGGACATCACCCCGCAAGGGCTATCATCGCAGCACCGGCCCCCATGACACAGGCACCGGCAGTTCGCCACAGCGTTACCCGCTCGCCGAAAACCAGACGGCCGAAGACAACGGAAATGATCCCGTTGAGCCGCTTGACCGCTATCATATACGCGGCCGCCACCAGCGTGATAGCAAGATAGTGAAAGACAATCTGGCCGAACATGCATACCCCCAGCGCGGCACCGGCAAGAGGCCGTTCACGCAGACAACGCGGACTGACGCGGGTAAAACCGAAGATAAGCAGAAGCATCAAGGTGTTATGAATGGCGAAAAACATGGCCGCGGTGTACATGGGGGTTCCCAGCAGGGCCAGTTTTTTAGATAAGACAGCGGTCAGGCTCCAGATGAAAGCCGCCAGCAGCATAAGCATGCTGCCTTTTTCGCGGTATACCGCGCGGAACGGTTCCAGCAGGGCCGCACCGGCGCCGCAGGTTCTGCCTGAAGCGGCAGGAGCGCGGTTAAGCAGCCAGCTGCCGGCCACAATGCATGCAATACCCGCCACGCCCTGCGCCGGTATCGCCTCACCCAGAATAACGTAGCCGGTGCCCAGCATGAACGCCGGTGTAAATGAAAGAAAAGGAACGGTGAGCGAGATGGGGGACAGCCTGATGGCCCATGTCTGTATAAGAAACGCCGCCATATTGAGGGGCAGCATGACAGCCATGACGCTCCAGAACCCCTGCTGCACCTCGGGTGCATCGGACAGCAGCAGATATCCTGCAAACAGGGGCAGGCTCCAGGCCATGGGCCAGACAATCATCTCGTACGGCGGCCTGTCGCCGAAAAAGCGCTTGAAGAGCACAGCTTCACCCGCAGAAAAAAAGGCAGTGGCCAGAGCCAGAACAAACCACAGCATGACAGGCACCCCCGTTGACTCGGTTCAGTTACACCTTACTTCTTTACGGGCAACGAAAAAAGGCCCGGACAGTATTCTGCCGGGCCTTTTGCGGTCGTATGCGAAACCAACCTTATGCGGTCTTCTTTACCACAGGCTTTACCACAGCACCGGAGCGCAGGCAGCGGGTGCACACGCTGACGGTCTTAATCTGACCGGTAGGCAGCTGATGGCGGGCGCTCTGCAGGTTGGGCATGAAGCGGCGCTTGGTCTTGATGTTGGAGTGGCTCACATTATTGCCGGTCTGGGGCTTTTTGCCGCAGAATTCACATTGCTTTCCCATGACGACTATCCTCCATATATGAAAAACAGAATACGTTTCGCGAGTTTTGGACCCCTCCCGGCGATCCGCTGCTTGCACGCGAGGACGGAACGGCCAAGGAAGGAGGGTTTCTTATAACGACACTTAAAAAAAGGCAACCCTTTTCTTGACAAACAAAGAGATACACATGTAGAAATCGCCTTCCGCGAGGACAATTATGCCTGAATTTTGGATCCTGATAAAAGACATTCCCGCCGGGGGCAAGGAATTTTCCTTCGACGAACCGGCCATCTGGGAAAATCCCATAGCGGAATTTTCCCTGCCCTATGCAATCCGGCGTCCCCTGACTGCGCAGGTCTTTCTGCTTGCCCAGCAGGACGGTGTTCTTGTAAGAGGACGCATCACCGGCCAGATAGCGGTACCCTGTGACCGCTGTGCCGAAGATGCCGTCATCGACATCGACCACCAGTTTGATTCTTTTGAACTGCTGCCCGGCGATGATACAGAAGACACCGGCGACGACGAAACCATTATCGGGCCCGCTCCTGACGGAGCCGGTGCCGGCATGGAAATGGGGCGTTTGCTGTGGGAAGAATTCATTGTATCGCTGCCTGCCAAGCCGCTTTGCGCCTCCGGCTGCAAAGGGCTGTGCCCGGTATGCGGAAAGAATCTCAATGACGGGAAATGCGGCTGCGACACAGAGCAGTACGACCCCCGTCTGGCCGCTTTGCGCGGCCTGAAAGTAACAAAGCACTAAACGCCTTTACGGCTCACTTCCGCGCCGTCCGCGCGGACGACAAAGAAAGAGAGGATAGTCATGGCTGTTCAACAGAACAAAAAATCCAAGTCCAGAAAGGGTATGCGTCGTTCTCACCACCGTGTGGCCGTTCCTTCGGTTGTGTACTGCGCCTGCGGCGAACCCGCACTGCCCCACCGTGTGTGCAACAGCTGCGGCTCCTACAACGGCCGTCAGGTGCTCAGGCAGGACGATGAGCAATAGCGTTCCGGTGATCGCCGTGGACGCCATGGGCGGGGATCACGGTCCCTCCATAGTTGTTCCCGGCGCCGTTCGGGCCGCCCGCGAAAACAGTCTGAAGCTTATCCTGGTAGGCGACAAGGACGCAATCAGCGCGGAACTCAATAGGCTGCCCCTTGACGGGGTGGCCTATGATATTGTGCACGCCAGTCAGGTGGCGGGCATGGAGGAAAAACCCTCCGACATCCTGCGCCGCAAAAAGGATGCCTCCGTACAGGTGGCATGCAGGCTGGTGCGTTCCGGTGATGCAGACGGCATCGTCAGCGCCGGCAACTCCGGTGCCACAGTGGCATGCGGCATGTTCATCATGGGGCGCATTCCCGGTGTGGAGCGTCCGGCACTGGCATCTGTGATGCCCACGGAAAAAAAGCCCTGCGTTCTTCTGGACGTGGGCGCCAACGTGGACTGCAAACCCTATCACCTTTTCCAGTTCGGCCTGATGGCCGAAGCCTTTGCCCGCGACCTGCTGGAAATCGAAACACCCCGCGTGGGTCTTTTGAGTATCGGCGAAGAGGAAGGCAAGGGTAACTCTCAGGTGAAGGAAGCGTACGAATTGCTGCGCGAAGCCAAAAATATCAATTTTGTCGGAAACATAGAAGGGCGCGACCTGTTTACCGGCAATGTTGATGTCGCCGTGTGCGACGGCTTTGTAGGCAACGTTGCGCTGAAGCTGAGCGAAGGGCTTGCCAGCTCGCTTGCCCGTCTGCTCAAGCGCGAACTGCTTACCGGCATCAAAGCCAAGATAGGCACTTTTCTGGCGCGTGACGCGTTCCGGCGCTTTGCCCGCTTTGTGGATTACGCCGAATACGGCGGCGCGCCCCTGCTCGGCTTGCAGGGTATCGCCATCGTGTGCCATGGTGCTTCCAATGAAAAGGCCATCGCTTCTGCCGTAGGCATGGCGGGCACCTTCGTTTCCAAGGGCACCTACCACCACCTTGTGGAGACCATCAGTGCCAACGAAGAGCTGACCAGCTACGGCAAGGCCGTCAAGCAATAACTACCGACCCGTGACGGCGGCGCGTTACCTGCGTCGCCGCTTCATGTTTCACGGACCCTGCCAATGACCACAAAAAGCTACATTCTCGGATTCGGCTCCCACGCGCCGGAGCGGATTCTCACCAACACCGACATGGAAGCGTTCGTGGACACCACGGACGAGTGGATCACCACGCGGACCGGCATAAAGCAGCGCCACATAGCCGCCGAAGGCGAAACGACATCCGACCTTGGCGCAAAAGCCGCGCTGCAGGCTCTGGCAAATGCCGGACTGCATGCCGACGCACTGACCCACATTCTTGTGGCCACCTGTACCCCCGACGCCATGTGCCCCAGCACAGCCTGCCTCATCGAGCACAAGCTCGGTGTTTCCGGCCTGATGGCGCTCGATCTAAACGCCGCCTGTTCCGGCTTTCTGTACGCTCTCAACATGGCACAGGGCATCGTGGCTCTGACCCCCGACGCCAAGGTGCTTGTTGTGGCTGCAGAAGTGCTGAGCAGGCGCATCAACTGGAACGACCGCTCGACATGCGTTCTGTTCGGCGATGGCGCCGGCGCCGTCATCGTGGGCAGTCACCCCAACGAGGGACGTGCCGTGGAAGTGGCAGACAGCCTGCTTTCTTCAGACGGTGCGTTGGGTGATCTTCTGCTCATCAGCGGTGGCGGAACCAGCGTTCCCTACAAACACGGCCAGCCCGTGGGTGACGAATTTTTCGTCCGCATGGAAGGCCGTGAAATATTCAAACACGCCGTGCGCAGCATGGCACGCGTGTGCGAAGAACTGCTTGAGCGCAACGGCATAGCCCGCGAAGACGTGGATATGCTGCTGCCCCATCAGGCAAACCTGCGCATTATCGAAGCGGTGGGAAAAAAACTGGGTATCCCTGCCGATAAAGTATTTGTGAATCTTCAGGAATACGGCAACACTTCCGCTGCATCGGTGCCTCTGGCACTGGCCGATGCGGACAGTAAAAACCTGCTGCCCCCCGGGCGCACGGTACTGCTGACCACATTCGGAGGCGGATTCACATGGGGTGCAGTGCTGCTGCGCACCTGAAAAAGCGTGTATAACCGGTAACCTTCCGGAATATAAGATACTCGCTGCCGAAATTCACAATTGAAGTTACACTGTCTTTACGGTATAAAGCGGTGCCTTCCGGTAAAGAAGAGAAAAAGCGAACCAAAATGAGCGAACTTATCTCCACCGCACTGGTCACGGGCGGCTCACGCGGCATCGGCAAATGCATTGCCGAAACACTGGCCGCGCAAGGTTTTCAGGTACTGCTTACCTATGTGAGCAAACCTGAAGAAGCCGAAACCGTGGCCGAGTCCATCCGCACTGCGGGCGGACAGGCAAGGGCCCTTCGTCTGAATGTGGGCGACCCCGAAGAGGTGGCCGCATTCTTTAAAAACGAAGTGAAGGACAAAGTCCGGCTGGATGTGCTGGTGAACAACGCCGGCATAACCAAAGACGGGCTGCTCATACGCATGAAAGATGAGGACTTTGCACGGGTTATCAGTGTAAACCTGCAGGGCGCCTTTTCATGCAGCCGCGAAGCGGCCAAAATAATGAGCAGACAACGCTGCGGCCGCATCATCAACATCACCTCGGTGGTGGGCCAGATGGGCAACGCCGGACAAGCCAACTACTGCTCCGCCAAGGCCGGTCTTATAGGACTTACCAAGTCCGCCGCCAAGGAGCTTGCAGCGCGCAACATCACCGTAAACGCCGTGGCACCCGGTTTCATAGAGACCGACATGACCAGAGCGCTTGCCGACAATGTGCGCGAACAGTACCTTTCCGCCATTCCGCTGCGCCGTCTCGGCAGTGCACAGGATGTGGCGGATGCCGTGGCCTTTCTTGCTTCTGACAAGGCTGGCTACATTACCGGGCAGGTCATCGCCGTCAACGGCGGTCTGTACACCTAGCCCGCCTGCGGACAGGCCGCTGCCTGCCTGCGCTTCAGCTACAAATAACACCGATTGGAGGGAATATGTCCGTCGAAGAAAAAGTCAAAAAGATCATCATGGACCAGCTCGGCGTTTCCGCCGAAGAAGTAAAGCCCGAAGCTTCCTTTGTGGAAGATCTGGGTGCTGACTCCCTGGACCTGACCGAACTGATCATGGCCATGGAAGAAGAATTCGGTACCGAGATTGATGACGACGACGCTCAGAAAATTCTGAAAGTCAAAGACGCCATCGACTACATCGCTGGCAAGCAATAGTCTTCACTCATCATTCCAAATACATGCAAGCAGGCGTCTTATGACGGAGTCATAAGGCGCTTTGCCCTTTTCTTCCGGCTGCTGCGAAAAAGGCTTTTTTCCGCCCCTGCCACCGGCCAGACCGGACACCGGACGGACGGCTTTTACGCCGCGTTATGCCCACGAGGAACATAGAATGACTGGAAAACGAGTAGTAGTAACCGGACTTGCCGCAATAACCCCGCTTGGCAACAATGTTGAAACCAGCTGGGAAAATCTCATTGCCGGAAAGTCCGGAATCGGGCCCATCACCCGTTTTGATGCCAGCGAATATACATCCCGCGTGGCGGGCGAGGTAAAAGACCTCGACCTGGGCGAGTATATTCCCCCCAAACAGGCACGCCGCATGGACCGCTTTACGCAGTACGCGGTGGCCTGCGCCAAGCAACTCATGAAGCACGCAGAATACACCGTGCCCGAAGAAACGGCCCATCGCGTGGCCTGTCTTCTGGGTGTGGGGCTGGGCGGACTGGAAACCATCGAGCAGTTTCATACCAAACTGGTCGAAGCCGGTCCCAACCGCATCTCCCCCTTCATGATTCCCCAGCTTATCTCCAACATGGCCCCCGGCCAGATTGCCATGGAAATAGGCGCCAAAGGCGGCAACGTTGTGATGACCAGTGCATGCGCATCGGGCACCCACGCCATCGGCTATGCTTTTACCGAGGTAAAAGTGGGCCGCTACGACGCTGTGGTCACCGGCGGTGCCGAATCCACCATCACCCCCATGGGCGTGTCCGGGTTCACAGCACTGCGTGCGCTTTCCACCGCAAGCAACGATGCCCCCGAAAAGGCTTCGCGTCCCTTTGATGCCAACCGTGACGGCTTTGTCATCGGCGAAGGCGCAGGGCTGCTGCTGGTCGAATCGCTTGAGTCCGCCCGGGCCCGCGGGGCAACCATATACGCGGAAATCGTGGGCTTCGGCTCTTCGGACGACGCGTTTCATATGACCGCCCCCCGCGACGACGCCGAAGGCATGGCACGCGCCATGCTGATGGCCATTGAAGAAGCCGGCATCAGCCCCGCTGATGTGGACTGCATCAATGCCCACGGCACCTCGACACAGCTGAACGACAAGAGCGAAACACTGGCACTGAAAAAAGTGTTCGGCGACCACGCGTCCAAGCTGCGCATCAGCGCCAACAAATCGCAGACGGGCCACCTGCTGGGGGCCGCCGGCGGCGTGGAAGGCGTTTTCAGCTGTCTTACCCTTGCAACCGGCACCGTGCCCGGTACCGCAAACTATGAAACCCCCGACGAAGACTGCGACCTCAACTATATGGGTGGCGGTTCCGAGTCGTATCAGGCACAATACGTGCTGAGCAACTCCTTCGGCTTCGGCGGCACCAACGCGTGCATGCTGTTCAAGCGCTGGGAAGGCTAATACCGAATCCCTCCGCCGCGCATCCCCCTGCGGGGTGCGCGGCATAACCACAACGCGGAGAGTGGAAACCATGGACGAACTGCTTATTCAGGATCCGGAAGTCGGTCGCGCCATTGTTCAGGAAGTGGAACGTCAGACCGGCAAGCTGGAACTCATCGCCTCTGAAAACTTTGTGTCCCCCGCAGTCCGCGCCGCACAGGGCAGCGTGCTGACCCATAAATACGCCGAAGGATACCCCGGCAAGCGGTATTACGGCGGTTGCGAATTTGTCGACGTGGCGGAAAACCTCGCCATCGACCGCGCCTGCGAAATATTCGGCGCCCAGTACGCCAACGTCCAGCCCCACTCCGGCAGCCAGGCCAATATGGCCGTATACTTTTCCGCGCTGACTCCCGGCGACACCATTCTGGCCATGGATCTGTCGCACGGCGGACACCTGACCCACGGCAGCCCCGTCAACTTTTCGGGCCGGTTCTACAATGTGGTGTTCTACGGTGTCTCGCGCGAAACCGGCTGCATAGATTATGACAGCGTGGCAGAACTGGCACGCGAGCACCGCCCCGCCATGATTGTGGCCGGTGCCAGCGCCTACTCCCGCATCATCGATTTTGCACGGTTCCGCGCCATAGCCGACGAAGTGGGTTCCCTGCTTATGGTCGACATGGCACACATAGCCGGTCTGGTGGCCGCCGGTCTGCATCCTTCCCCTGTGGGCACGGCGCACTTCACCACCACAACCACGCACAAAACCCTGCGCGGTCCGCGTGGCGGCATGATTCTGTCGGACGAAGAAGCCGCCAAAAAACTGAACAGCCAGATTTTCCCCGGCATTCAGGGCGGCCCGCTCATGCATGTCATCGCCGCCAAGGCTGTGGCCTTCGGCGAAGCGCTGCGTCCCGAATTCGGCGCCTACCAGAAGCAGGTGGTCGCCAACGCCGCCAAACTGGCCGCCACCCTGACCGATGCCGGTTTTGAACTGGTTTCCGGCGGCACCGACAACCACCTGATGCTGGTGGACCTGACAAACAAGGATATCACCGGTAAAGATGCCCAGCATGCGCTTGACCTTGCGGGCATCACCGCCAACAAAAACACGGTGCCTTTTGAAACCCGCTCGCCTTTCGTGACTTCGGGCATCCGGCTGGGTACCCCTGCCCTGACCACCCGCGGCATGAAAGAAGCTGAAATGGTCAAAGTGGCCGGCTGGATAATCGACGCGCTGGGCAATATCGGCAACGAAACCCGTCTGGCGGAAATAAGCCGCGACGTGGAAAAGTTCGCCCGTCAGTTCCCGCTGTTCCACTGGTAACAGCAGACAAAGCAACATTGCAGCGGGGCGGTTTGACAAAACCGCCCCGCTATATTCACTGCTAAAGCCGCACACAGCGCGGCACACGGATATCACGCATGCACAGCAGACTTCCCTGGCCTCATTATTTTATGGACATCACCTATCTTGTGGCCGAGCGTTCCACCTGCACGCGGCGCAAAGTGGGCGCCATCGCGGTCAAGGACAAACGCATTCTGGCCACCGGTTACAACGGTGCGCCCTCCAATGTGGCGCACTGCCTTGATGTGGGCTGCCTGCGCGAAGAGCTGGGAGTGCCTTCCGGCCAGCGGCATGAAATATGCCGTGGCCTGCACGCCGAACAGAACGTGATTATTCAGGCAGCCATCCACGGGGTATCACTGGCCGGTGCGGAAATATACTGCACCACGCAGCCCTGCCTTATCTGCACAAAAATGCTGATAAACTGCGGAGTGACAGCAGTGTATTTCATGGAACCCTATCCGGACCCGCTCTCAGAGGCCATGATGCGCGAAGCCGGAGTGAAATTTGAAGTGCTTGATTATCCTCAGGCCGGACGGAAATAGCCGTGTCACACGATCATCCTTTTTCTTCCTTCATGCTTGAGGCGGTGGCGCTGGCCGAAAAAGGCCGCTGGGCCACATCGCCCAATCCCTGCGTGGGTGCCGTGCTGGTAAAAGACGGGCAGACCGTGGCGCGCGGCTGGCACACGGCCTATGGTAAACCGCATGCCGAAATAGAATGCCTGCGCGATGCCGCCCGACGCGGAGTGAACCCCGCCGAATGCACTCTGGTGGTAACGCTGGAACCATGCAACCACACCGGAAAAACGCCCCCGTGCTCCATAGCCGTGCTGCAGGCCGGTATCCGGCACGTGGTGGTGGGTATGATGGACCCCAACCCCGTGGCACAGGGCGGAGCAAATTTTCTGCGCGAAAACGGAGTCACCGTTGAAACAGGGGTCTGCCGTCAGGAATGCGAAGATGTGGTGGACGACTTCATCACATGGAAAAAAACACCCCTACCCTACACCATCATCAAGCTTGCCTCCACTCTGGACGGCCGCATAGCCACCCGTACAGGGCACTCACGCTGGATAAGCGGCGAAGAATCGCGCCGCCGTGTGCATGAACTGCGCAGACACGCCGATGCCGTCATCGTCGGGGGAGGAACCTTCCGCGCTGACAATCCGCAACTTACCTGCCGGCTGGAAGGAATCCGCCGGCAACCGCTGGCCGTGGTGGTCACCTCGCAGCTGCCCGATGCCGGAGCCTCCATGCACCTGCTGCAGCAACGCCCGCATGAAACAATTTTCTGGACACCCCGCGCAGTGGCGGCTTCCGAAAAGGCCGATGCCCTGCGCGCTCTGGGGGTGCGCGTGACCGGACTGGACCGCAACTGCAAGGGCAGACTGGATCTGCATACCGCCCTTGCGGGCCTGCGCAGCGAATACGACTGCTACCACACCCTGTGCGAAGGCGGCGGCATGCTGGCTCTTTCCATGCTGGAAATGAATGTGGCGCAGGAGCTGGAACTGCATATGGCCCCCAAACTGCTGGCCGACGCACAGGCCAGACCGCTGTTTGACGGCCGCACACCGTCCACCATGGAACAGGCGCTGGGCCTGCGCATCTGTAATGTCGCCCGCAGCGGCGAAGACGTTATCCTGACCTTGCGCCCGAGGAAATAACACCTATGTTTACCGGAATAATCAACGGACAGGGCGAAATCCTGTCGGCAGACAACAGGGGCAGTGAAACCCGTTTCCGCATCCGGCCCCGCTTTGCGCTGACGGACTATGTCACCGGCGAATCCATCGCCGTGAACGGCGTATGTCTTACCGTGGAAACCTATGCTGACAGCTGGTTCAGCGCATACGCATCTGCGGAAACCCTGTCCTGCTCCAACCTTGGAGCCCTGCACACCGGCGCTGCCGTTAATCTGGAGCGCGCGCTTGCAGTGGGCGACAGGCTGGGCGGGCACATTGTCAGCGGACATGTGGACTGTCTGGCCACGGTGCAGTCGGTGCAGCCTGCGGGGCTTTCGCGCGTATACCGGCTCGGCTTTCCGCAGGAATTCGGGATTCAGGTGGTGGATAAAGGCTCCGTAACTCTTGACGGTATCAGCCTTACGGTTAATCATTGCGGGCCGGATTTTCTGGAAGTGAACATCATTCCCGAAACGCAAAAGGTGACAACCATCGCGCACTGGAAGCCCGGAACCCGCGTAAACATGGAAACCGACATCATCGGCAAATATGTTCAGCGCATGCTCACCCCGTGGAGCTCCGCAGACAAAGGCGGCGCAACCGCAGGCGACAGCCGGGCCGGCACTCTGACAATGGACTTTCTGCGCGAACACGGCTTTTAACCGTAAAACGCCGCAAACCGCCGGCGGCACGACCGCCGGAGGATACCGCAACTTACCGAGAGGTTCCCAGATATGCCTATGTGCACGGCCGAAGAGGCCATTGAGGAAATCCGCAGCGGACGGATGCTCATTCTTGTAGACGACGAAGACCGCGAAAATGAAGGCGACCTGACCATTGCAGCCGAGCATGTTACTCCGGAGATCATCAATTTCATGGCCATGCACGGCCGCGGTCTCATATGCCTGGCCATGGCGCCCGAATGGGTGGACAAGCTGCAGCTGCCGCTGATGGCCCGCCGCAACGAATCCAAATTCGGCACCAACTTCACGGTATCCATCGAAGCCCGTCAGGGCGTCACCACCGGTATTTCCGCCAAAGACCGCGCAACGACCATTCTTACGGCAGTGAAAGACGACGTGAAGCCCGAAGACATAGTCACCCCCGGCCACATCTTTCCCCTGCGCGCCCAGAAGGGCGGTGTCATGGTGCGTGCCGGACAGACCGAAGGCAGTGTGGATCTGGCCCGTCTTGCCGGTCTCAAGCCCGCCGCCGTCATTTGCGAGATAATCCGCGACGACGGCGAAATGGCCCGCATGCCTGATCTTGTGGAATTTGCCGAAAAGCACGGCCTGAAGATTGCCACCATACGCGATCTTATCAGGTACCGTATGCAGCCCGGACAACTTTCCGTACAGCGGGTGGCAGAAGCTAAAATGCCTACCAAATACGGTGACTTCACTGTTATCGCCTACGAAAACGACCACGGTGACGAAACCCACCTTGCCATGGTCAAAGGCGACATAAAAAATCAGGACGCCGTGCTTGTGCGCGTGCACTCCGAATGCCTCACCGGCGATGTGCTGGGATCGCTGCGCTGCGACTGCGGCGATCAGCTGGCAGCCGCCATGTGCACCGTGGCAGCCGAAGGCGCAGGCGTTGTGCTGTATATGCGTCAGGAAGGCCGCGGCATCGGACTGGCCAACAAGATCAAGGCTTATGCGCTGCAGGATCAGGGCTACGATACCGTGGAAGCCAACCACAAGCTGGGTTTCAAGGCCGACCTGCGCGACTACGGCATCGGCGCACAGATTCTTGTGGATCTGGGCGTGCGCAAAATGCGCATGATGACCAACAACCCGAAAAAAATCGTGGGCATAGAAGGCTACGGCATTCAGGTGGTCGAACGTGTTCCCATCGAAATGCATGCCTGCGAATTTAACGAAAATTACCTGCGCACCAAAAAGGAAAAGATGGGGCATATGCTGCATCTTTCCGACGAAGGGCAGGAACAGTAACAGCCGGGGCGCCGGCCGCCCCCTCAATTTGTTGATGATGCGCACCCCGTGTTCCGGCACGGGGTGCGACCTGCATATTCCACTTTGCCACGCGGCCCCCGCGCCGCCATCAGGAGACTTTTTACCATGATGCACCTGAAAACCATCGAAGGCCAGTTCGACGCCAAGGGGCTGAAGTTCGCCATCATCGCCACCCGCTTCAATGACTTTGTCGTTGACCGTCTGGTTGGCGGCGCCGTCGACTACCTGACCCGCTGCGGCGGCAGCCGCGAAGACATGACCCTCATCCGTCTGCCCGGCGCATTCGAAATGCCCGTGGCCGCCAAAAAGCTGGCCGCCTCCGGCAAATACGACGGCGTGATCGCTCTGGGTGCCGTCATCCGCGGTGCCACTCCGCACTTTGATTTTGTGGCCAACGAAGCCACCAAAGGCCTTGCACAGGTTGCGCTGGAATCCGGCGTACCCGTGGGATTCGGCCTGCTGACCACCGACACGCTGGAACAGGCCATCGAGCGCGCCGGTTCCAAGGGCGGAAACAAAGGCGTGGAAGCTGCTTCCGCCGTTCTTGAAACGATCCGAGTACTGGAGCAGCTGTAACACATGGCCGCAAAAGGTAACAATTCATCGCGGCGCTCTTCGCGGGCGCTTGCTTTTCAGGTTCTTTACGGGCTTAACTTTTCGCCCGCCAAGGATCTGGCCCAGCTGCAGGAAGCCTACTGTGCATCGCCCGACGTGAGCGACCGCGGAGGCGAAGCGCACCCCGTGGGGTTTGCCTGGGAACTTATCGAAGGCACATGGACCAATCAGAAAGCGCTGGACGAGATCATCACCCGTTTTGCCCAGAACTGGCGCGTGGAGCGCATCGGCAAAATAGAACTGACCATCCTGCGCCTTGCCGTATATGAAATGCTCTACCGCGCCGACGTACCGCCCAAAGTGGCCATCAACGAAGGCATAGAGCTTTCAAAGCAGTTCGGCGACGACAAGTCGCGCAACTTCATCAACGGCATACTGGATGCGGCAGCCAAGGCGCTGGAAGCAGGCACCATCACGTGCAAGTACTGATTCTGAACTCTTACCGCTCAACGACTATACATAAGGAATAGCACGGCTATGAAGTACAATCCTCAGGCCATTGAAGAGAAGTGGCAGCATATTTGGGAAGAAAAGGAGATGTTCCGCAGCGAGCACGGCTCCGACAAGCCCAAATACTACGTGCTTGAGATGTTTCCCTATCCTTCGGGCAACATCCACATGGGGCACGTCCGCAACTACTCCATAGGCGACGTGGTCGCCCGCTTCAAGCGCATGCAGGGCTTCAACGTGCTACACCCCATGGGCTGGGACGCTTTCGGACTGCCTGCCGAAAACGCCGCCATCAAGCACGACACGCACCCCGCCAAATGGACATACTCCAATATCGACAATATGCGCAGCCAGCTTAAAAGGCTGGGCTATTCGTACGACTGGCGCCGCGAACTGGCCACCTGTGATGCGGAATACTACCGCTGGGAACAGCTGTTTTTCCTCAAATTCATGGAAAAAGGCCTGATATACCGCAAAAAGGCACCGCAGAACTGGTGCCCAAAATGCAACACGGTACTGGCCAACGAGCAGGTCATAGACGGGCTGTGCTGGCGTTGTGATTCAGTGGTCGAACAACGTGATCTGGCGCAGTGGTTCCTCAGAATCACCTCCTACGCCGAAGAACTGCTGGCCGACCTTGAAAAACTGACCGGCGGATGGCCCGACCGCGTACTGACCATGCAGCACAACTGGATAGGCAAATCCGTAGGTGCCGAAATCGAATTTGCCGTGGATGGCAGCGATGAAACCGTCAAGGTTTTCACCACCCGCCCCGATACGGTGTTCGGTTCCACATTCATGAGCATTGCTCCTGAACATCCGCTGGTGGAAAAACTCATCACCGGCACCGGGCAGGAAGAGACTGTCAGGGCTTTTGTCACGCGTATACGCAACATGGACCGCATTGAACGCACCGCAGACACGCTGGAAAAAGAAGGCGTGTTCACGGGCGCATACTGCATCAATCCGCTCAGCGGACGCAGAATGCCCATCTATGTGGCCAACTTTGTACTGGCCGAATACGGCACGGGCGCCGTCATGGCCGTGCCCGCGCATGACGAGCGCGACTTTGAATTCGCCCGTAAATACGACCTGCCGATGGAAGTTGTCATCCAGCCCGAAGGCGCGGAACTGACACCTGCAACCATGGAAACCGCCTATACCGGTCAGGGAACCATGGTCGGGTCGGGCCAGTTCAGCGGGCTGCCCAACGAAGAAGGCAAAACCCAAATAGCCGAATGGCTTGAAGCCAACGGCAAAGGCAAACGCACCGTCAACTACCGCCTGCGTGACTGGAATATCTCGCGCCAGCGTTACTGGGGTGCGCCCATTCCCGTGGTCTACTGCGAAAAATGCGGCATTGTGCCCGAAAAAGCAGAAAACCTGCCCGTCCGTCTGCCGCTGGACATAAAGACCCGTTCCGACGGCCGCTCGCCGCTGGGCGAAACTCCGGAATTCTACGAATGCCGGTGCCCTGCATGCGGAGAAAAAGCACGGCGCGAAACCGACACCATGGACACCTTCGTGGAGTCCTCATGGTATTTTGCGCGCTACACGTCGGCCGGTGACAATGAAGCCCCCTTTGATGCGCAGGCACTCAAGTACTGGCTGCCCGTGGACCAGTACATAGGCGGCGTGGAACACGCCATTCTGCACCTGCTGTATGCGCGTTTCTTTATCAAGGCACTGCGCGACTGCGGCTACATGGACCTTGACGAACCTTTCGCCAACCTGCTGACGCAGGGCATGGTGCTGATGGACGGCGCCAAGATGTCAAAGTCAAAGGGCAATGTGGTTGATCCCACTGAAATGATCAGCCGCTACGGTGCCGACACCGTCCGCCTGTTCTGCCTTTTCGCGGCACCGCCCGAACGTGACTTCGACTGGTCCGACTCCGGCATCGAAGGCGCAAGCCGGTTTGTAAACCGCGTGTGGCGGCTGGTGGAAGACCTGCCTGCGGGCATGGCGCCCATGGCCCCCTGCTCCAGCAGCAGCGATGACTGCACCGGCGCGGCCGCAAAGGATATCCGGCAGAAGGAACACGCCACCGTCAAAAAAGCCGGTGCCGACATTCAGAACAGATTCCAGTTCAACACCGCTATTTCTGCCGTGATGGAACTGGTCAACGCGCTGTATCTTACCCGCGACGAACTGGGTGCCGACGAAAAAGGCCGCAGAGTGCTAGGCTCGGCAGTGTCGTCAGTGCTGGCCATGCTGGCGCCCATCACCCCGCATCTGTGCGAAGAACTGTGGGAACAGCTGGGCCACAAGGACATGCTTACCGCAAGACCGTGGCCCCGATACGACGAAGACGCCCTGCTCAGGGACGAGGTGGTCATTCCGGTTTCAGTCAACGGCAAGCTGCGTTCCAAAATGACCGTACCCGCAGGCACCGGCAAGGAAGAGCTTGAAAAGCTTGCTCTTGCAGAAGCCAACGTGGTACGCCATACCGAAGGACTCACCGTCCGCAAGGTAATTGTCATCCCGGGGAAAATGGTCAATGTCGTCGCAAGCTGACAACATACGCGCCCGTACGCGCGGCGCGTCCGCCATACGCACAGCGGTACTGTGCGCCGTGCTGGCCTGTGTGCTTTTTGCGCTGCAGGGCTGCGGCGGCTACCGGCTGGCCGCGGACGAACCTTCCGTGTTCGGCGGACCGCAGGCCACCATCCGCATACGCGAAGTGGTCAACCCCTCGCTGTTTCCGTGGGTCGGTGCCGTCATCCGCGCTGAAATGCGCGACGAGATAACCAACAGGCACATGGCCACATGGAAAGACAACGGCAGAACGGACTACTCCATAGCTGTCATTGTGGATAAAATCACAGTGACCGGACGCGCCACAGATACGGATGATTCCGACCGTCTGTTCAGCGCATCGGTTTCGCTGAAGGCTGCCGTGTATGACGACAACACCAACACCGTTGTCTGGGATTCCGGCTTCACCTCCGTCAGCGAAACCTACCGGACGTTTTCCGGCACAGACCAGCAGGCCGCTTACTCCGCGGTGCGCAAAGCCACGCAGTATGTGGTGGACAGAATGCGACACAGCTTCTAGACCCTTCATACAGCCATCGTATATAACGCCCGGAGACCGATAGGCTCTCCGGGCGTTTTTCAACCACCAACCAGCAAACAGGCACTACCCGCAACCATGGCAAAAGACGGATTCAGTTTCATCGTATGTCCCGACGGGCAGCTTCTGCGCGACCGTATCGAAGGACAGCTTGCGGCACACTCCTCTTCGCACGGTGCATGGGAACGTCACGTCTACTGGGGCGACGAGGGACTGGCCGCTTCGTTCTGGGAACACCTGACCCTGCAGGGGCTATTTGCCACTCCCAAGGCACTGGTTGTCCGCAATGCCCAGAACCTTGCCGCCGCGGACTGGAAGAAGCTCAGCGAGTCACTGCGGCAGGCATCGCCCACGTCATGGGCGTTCATCTGTCTGGAGGTTGCTTTTGAGCGCGGCAAGGCAAAAGTGCCGGCTGCCGTACAAAAAACAGCCTGCTGGAAGTTCGCCGCCGGACAGGGCTGGATTTGGGAATCGCCCGGTCTGGACGAACGCAGCCTGCAGGGATTTGCTTCGGCCTGGGCGCAGAAACGCGGGGTACGCTTTGCTCCCGGCGCTCTGCCGGCCATATGCGCCGCCCTGCCCGCCGATGCCACCGCAGCCCGGAACGAACTGGAAAAACTGGCTCTGGCGGGAGGAGCCGACGGTGTCATAAGCGCCGATACATCGGCACTGGGCGACCATGCGGCCGATCTGGATATTTTCGGATTCATACGGGCTGTTCAGTCCGGCACCCAGCACGACAAAGTATGGCGCAAAGTCATGGGCAGCAGTTCCGCCAACGACGGTCTCGTCTTTCAGTTTCTGGGCATGCTGCAGCGCGAAGCCCGCATGATGTGGCAACTGCTCTCCGGCGAATCCGTCCGCCTGCCCGCGGCGGTGCTCCAGTCCAAAACCCGCACGGCGCAGCAGCTGCGGTACCGCGGAATCATGCGTATGTGGGATCTGGCACTGGAGGCGGAAAAAGGCATAAAGTCGGGTGAGCGCTCTCCCGATCAGGCCATGGAAGCCCTTATCGGTGGCCTGCTGGCGCTTTTTGCACCCCGCAGGCCATAGCATGGCCATCATGACGGTATTTTTCCGCCATGTTTCCTTCCTGTCGCAGGATTTTTCTCTTTTTCAGACGCAAATCACCCTTTTTTACACTGTAAAGCGGCTTTACAGCCTTGCCACCGGCGGGTAACTGCTTATTATGGTCAACGAACCACATTATCATGGTCATCGGCAGCGCCTACGCGAGAAGCTGAAAAAAGACTCCACCCAGCTGGCCGACTATGAAATTCTGGAACTGATTCTGGGTATGGTACTGCGCAGGCAGGACACCAAGCCGCTTGCCAAGCGGCTGCTCGGGCGGTTCGGTTCGCTGCGGGGCGTGCTGGATGCCCGGCCGCAGGAGCTTATGGCGGAAAAAGGGGTAGGTCCGGCCATGGAAAGTTTCTGGCTGCTGCTGCGCGAGTTCATAGCGCGCTATGCCGAAGCCCCCATGAGAGAACGGACACTGCTGGTTTCTTCGCGCGCCGTGGCGGACATGGCCAGAACGCGTCTGGCAGGCTGCCCCCATGAGGAAGTGTGGGTGGCCTACATGGACAGGCAGAACAGACTGCTTGCATGGGAACGCGCCACAAGAGGCACGGTAAACGCATCTGCCATTTACCCGCGCGACCTGATGGAAGCGGCACTGCGCTACAAGGCAAGCGGGCTGATACTGGTGCACAACCACCCCGGCGGCAGTGCACGGCCCTCCGCACCGGATGTGGAAGTGACCAAACTGGTGGCGCGCAGCGCCGCATCGCTGGGCATGACGCTGGTAGACCATGTCATTGTGACCGAGGAAGGGCATTACAGTCTCAAGGAAGACGGGCTTTTCTAAATCCGGCAGCACAGCCGCCGGCACGGACAAAGGACACGCCATGAACCGCATAGCATGTACGGTGCACGGCAGAGTGCAGGGAGTGGGCTTCCGCTACTGGACAAAACGCAAGGCCGCTGCACTGGGCTTGCGCGGCTGGGTGAAAAATGCGCCGGACGGCACGGTGATGCTGGAAGCGGCGGGCGAAGCCGGCGCTCTGGATGTCTTTGCCCGGGCGCTGCACCGCGGGCCTGCCTTCAGCGCCGTAACCCGGGTGGACTGCACCACGGTACAGCTGCCCGCGCAAACGGAACACGATTTTCTGATAACATACTAGGGAACACGCTATGCATCTGCCGCGCCGCGGCAGACCGGCGCAGACGCAACGGGCATTCCCAGCCGCCGGTACAACCGGGAAACGCCGACCCACGGCCCCCGATTAATGGAAGGAGAAGGCATGAGCGACAGAAACGACGCAGAAAGCCTCGACATACACGAAAGCGGAGCTTCCATTGAGGAAGCCGCAGAGCATATGAACGAACTGCTGAATGATTTTCCCGCGGAACTACCGGTGCTTGCCGTCCGCGATATTGTTGTATTCAACTACATGATTCTGCCGCTTTTTGTGGGCAGAGAAAAATCGGTGCAGGCCGTGGATGCGGCGCTTAACGGCAGCCGCTATATGATGATCTGCACCCAGCACGACGAAGCCGTGGACGATCCCACAGGGGATGATCTGCACAAAACAGGCACTGTAGTCATGATCATGCGCATGCTCAAGATGCCTGACGGCCGCCTGAAGGTTCTGGTGCAGGGCATCAGCCGTGCCAAAGTGAAAAACTTTGTTTCTGAAGACCCCTACCTGCTGGCCGAGGTGGAAGCCATAGAAGAGCCGGAAGCAGGTCCCCTTACCGTGGAACAGGAAGCAATGATCCGCTCCGCCCGCGAACAGAGTGAAAAAATTCTTTCTCTGCGCGGTGTGCCCACTGCAGACATCATGGCCGTACTCAACGGCGTTGATGAACCCGGACGCCTTGCCGACCTTATAGCGGCCAACCTGCGCATGAAGGTGGCCGATGCGCAGACCATTCTTGAATGCACCGACCCTGACGAACGGCTCACGCTGGTTAATGAGCAGCTGGTCAAAGAGGTGGAAGTGGCTGCCATGCAGGCAAAAATCCAGAGCATGGCCAAGGAAGGCATGGACAAGGCACAGAAAGACTATTTTCTGCGCGAACAGATGAAAGCCATACGCCGTGAACTGGGTGAAGGTCCGGACGGCGACGAAGACATGGACGAGCTCATCGAGTCGCTTGCCAAGGCCGGTCTGCCCAAAGATGTGCGCAAAGAAGCCGACAAGCAGCTACGCCGTCTTTCGGTCATGCATCCGGAATCTTCAGAAGCCACCGTTGTGCGCACCTATCTGGAGTGGCTTGCGGAACTGCCATGGAAAAAACTCTCGCGCGACCGCATAGATATTCCCAGAGCACAGGCCATTCTGGATGAAGACCATTACGGGCTTGAAAAAGTCAAAGACCGTATTCTGGAATATCTTTCCGTGCGCAAGCTCAATCCCAAGTCCAAAGGCCCCATTCTGTGCTTTTCCGGCCCTCCCGGCGTGGGCAAAACTTCGCTCGGACGGTCCATCGCGCGCGCTCTGGGCCGCAAGTTCCAGCGTATATCACTGGGCGGCATGCGTGACGAAGCTGAAATACGCGGACACCGGCGCACCTATATCGGCGCCATGCCCGGCCGTATCATACAGACCATAAAACAGCTGGGCACGCGCAACCCGGTCATCATGCTGGACGAAATAGACAAGCTCGGCTCCGACTTCCGCGGAGACCCTTCCTCCGCCCTGCTGGAAGTGCTTGATCCTGAACAGAACTTCAGCTTCAGCGACCATTACCTGAACGTGCCCTTCGATCTTTCCAAGGTCATGTTCATATGCACGGCGAACCAGCTGGAAACCATTCCCGCACCGCTGCGCGACCGCATGGAGATCATCCGCATTCCCGGTTACACCATGCAGGAAAAAGCAAAAATAGCCCGCCGCTACCTGCTGCCCAGACAGGCCGGAGAAAACGGTCTGAACGAAGACGACGTTCAGATAGCGGACAACGTGATAACCAAAATCATCGACGAATACACCCGAGAAGCCGGTCTGCGTAATCTTGAACGCGAACTGGGCACCGTGTGCCGCAAACTGGCACGGCGTAAAGCCGAAGGTGAAGACGGCCCGTTCCGCGTTACGGTAAAAGTGCTGGAAAAACTGCTCGGCGCACCGCGGTTCATAGATGAACAGAAAGAACGCGAGCTGCTGCCCGGCGTGGCGCTGGGGCTGGCATGGACTCCATACGGCGGCGAAGTGCTGAACGTGGAAGTAAGCACCATGAAAGGCAAGGGTAAACTTACGCTTACCGGCCAGCTGGGCGACGTGATGAAAGAAAGCGCACAGGCGGCCGTAAGCTATGTCCGCAGCCATGCGGCAGAACTTGACGTGGACCCCGAGTTTTCTTCCAACCTCGACATCCACATTCACGTTCCTGCCGGTGCCACGCCCAAAGACGGCCCTTCTGCCGGTGTCACACTGCTCACGGCGCTCATTTCGGCGCTTACCGGACGTTCGGTCAACAGCGACCTGTGCATGACGGGCGAAATAACCCTGCGCGGAAGGGTGCTGCCCGTGGGCGGCATCAAGGAAAAAATTCTGGCCGCGGTGGCACGGGGACTCAGCCATGCCTTTATTCCGCACCAGAACAAAAAAGACCTTGAAGACATTCCCGCCGACCTGCTGCGCAAAATCAACGTGCATCCGGCCGAACACATCAACGATATCCTGCCGCTGGCTCTGGGGCTGGATAAAAAATAACATCAGACGGGCACGGCACTGCCGTGCCCGTTTTTTCGGCACTGCCATGGATATGAAACAGCTCTCCGACAAGCACCCGCTGTACAGCAGGCTGACGGGACAGGTCATCTGGCTTTTGTTTGAAGAAAACGATGCGCGGCAGGAAGATATAGACGCCTTCATGGATCTGGTTCTGCAGCGCAAAGAGCGTGAGCTGGATACCATGCGCGCACTGCTGGAAAATCCAGCCCTGTATCTGAGGGTGGAACTTCAGGATGTCCCTTGCCTTTCCGGCACCATACAAAGCCGCGATGAGTTATCCGGTGATATGCTGCCGCCCGGCAGCCCCTGTGGCATACAGACGGCTCTGCCTCCGGCCTGCTCCTGCTGCGCCGCGCTGCATGGGCACGTGCTGCCCGCCTCGCATCCGCAGTTGCTGCGCTATATGCCGCCCTACGGTCTGGGCTGCCGGTGCACCCCCCGCGCCATCACGGCGCAGGAAGCAACAGGCGCCCCGCTGTTGACGGCAAAACCGCTTCCTCCGCAAAAACTGCACTGCGATTCCGGCTGGCTGTTCCACATGTGCTGGGCGCAGCACACCGCACGCACAGGCAGCGGCATGCCGTGACCTGCAGCTGCGACGGGCGCCGGAACTGCGGCACTCCTGCGGCGGAACCTCCCGTTTTGCTCTTTGCGCCTGCCGCCGGCAGTGGTACAGTGCGCACGCCATGACGCAACAGACCCATACCACAACAGCTTCATCCATGCTCGACACAGCCCGGGAAATCCTCATCTCCACATACGGATTCCGCGACTTTCAGGGGCTGCAAAAAGATATCATAGAACACACCGCATCCGGCGGCGACGCGCTGGTGCTCATGCCCACAGGCGGCGGCAAGTCACTGTGCTACCAGATTCCCTCCATCATGCGGCAGGGCACCGGTATTGTCATATCGCCGCTTATCGCGCTTATGCAGGATCAGGTGGACAGCCTCACGCAGATGGGAGTAAGCGCGGCTTTTCTTAACTCCAGCCTGTCTCCCGAAAAACAGCGCGAGGTGGAAGCACGCCTGCTGAGCGGCATGCTCGATCTCGTCTATGTAGCGCCCGAACGGCTGGTGCAGCCTGCTTTTCTGGGGCTGCTTGAAAGAATAACACCCGCGCTGTTCGCCATTGACGAGGCGCATTGCGTTTCGCAGTGGGGGCATGATTTCAGGCCGGAATACACACGGCTGACCATTCTGCATGAGCAGTTTCCGCATGTGCCCCGGATAGCTCTTACCGCCACGGCGGACGGGCCCACCAGACGCGACATCATCAGGCATCTGGACCTGCAGGACGCCACTGTTTTTTCTACGGGATTCGACCGCCCCAATATTTCGTACACCATACAGCCCAAAGACAAGCCGCTGGAGCAGCTGCTGCATTTCATCCGCACACGCCACAAAGGACAGTCGGGCATAGTGTACCGGCTGAGCAGAAAAAAAGTTGAAGAAACAGCAGCCTGGCTGTGTGCAAAAGGCATAGAAGCCCTGCCCTATCACGCAGGACTCAACGCCATTCAGCGTCATCACAATCAGGAACGGTTCATGCGCGAAGACGGGCTGGTCATGGTGGCTACCGTGGCCTTCGGCATGGGGGTGGACAAGCCGGATGTACGCTTTGTGGCACACCTTGAGCCGCCAAAAAGTCTGGAAGCCTATCATCAGGAAACCGGACGTGCGGGACGTGACGGCCTGCCCGCCGATGCATGGATGACATACGGTCTGGCCGATGTGGTGCAATTGCGGCGCATGCTGGGCCAAGGCGAAGAAGACAGCCCGCGGCGCATGGTCGAACTGCGCAAGCTGGATGCCATGCTCGCCTTTTGCGAAACAACCGAGTGCCGCCGTAAAGTGCTGCTGGGCTATTTCGGCGAACACGACAGAGAACCCTGCGGAAACTGCGACACCTGTCAGTTTCCTGTAGAGACATGGGACGGCACGGTGGCCGCCCAGAAAGCACTGAGCGCCGTATACCGCACCGGTCAGCGCTTCGGCGCCGCCCACCTGACAGACATACTTACCGGCAAGCTGACCGACCGCATACGCAGCCACGGGCATAACGACCTGAAAACATTCGGCTGCGGCAAAGAACTGGGTGCATCGCAATGGAAAGGCGTGTTCAGACAGCTGGCATGTCTGGGGCTGCTTGCCACCGATGCGGACGGGCACGGCGGCCTGCGTCTGACACCGGAAAGCTGGCAGGTACTGCGCGGAGAACGCATGCTGAGCTTCCGGCGTGACATTCTGGGCCGCTCCGCCACACGTGCACTGGCAAAAACACAGGCCGACGCGGCTCTGCAGAATGCCCTGAACACGGAAGAATCCAGACAGCTGTGGGATACCCTGCGCTCGTTACGGGGCAGGCTGGCACAGGAACGTGACGTGCCGCCCTACGCCGTTTTTGCGGACAGGGCCCTGCTGGAGATGGTCTGCTTCCGGCCGCGCACGCCGGATGACCTGCAATGCATTCACGGCGTCGGCAAAGCCAAGCTGTCCATGTTCGGGCAGGAATTTCTTGATGCGCTGCTCTCGCACGAAGCCGCCTGGGGCAGGCCGGACGATCTGCCCGCACTGCCCGAACGCAGACCGGCTACTGCCGCAAAAAAGGAAAACGGCCTTACCGACACCATACGCGAAACGCTGCAGCTTTTTAACAAGCTGCAGGACATGCAGGCCGTGGCCGAGGCCCGCGCCCTGAAACCGGCCACCATATGCAATCATCTGGTACGGTGCATACGTCATGGCGAGCTGACCACGGAACAGGTGGTGCCCCTGCCCGCGCACGAGCTGGCAGAAATACGGGGAGTGCTGGGTGAAACAGCTTCGCTGGGCGGAGTTACCGCCGCGCACGGCAGACTGAAAGGCCGCTATGATTTTGAAACCCTGCGGCTGGTTCAGGCCGAGCTGTTCATCAGGCGGGGTGACGAGGAAGACTGGTAAGCCTGCCGCGGGTGCGCACAGCCGCCCGCACCGGCGCATCAGCCTGCCATGACGGGAAACACCGCACCGGCCGCATGCATGCGCAGCAGCCGCGACAGCCGCATGGGAGCGGCAAAGTACATGCCCTGCGCCGATGAATACCCCAGTTCGCGCAGCAGTTCGGCATGCTCCGGCAGTTCCACGCCTTCGGCAACGGCTTTCATGCTGAATCCGCTGGCAAGGGTTCTGGCCGACCGCACAATACCGCGCGCCGCCATGTCTGCATCTGAAGCCCTGACAAACGACCCGTCGACCTTGAGCAAAGAGAGCGGATACCTGCGCAGCATGGCCAGCGAGGAATATCCCGAGCCGAAACCGTCCAGAGCCAGACGTATGCCCGCGTCCCTGAGCCGCCACAGCCCTTCGGCCACGGCGGGTGCCGCGTTGACCAGCAGATTTTCCACCAGTTCAAAGATAAATCTGTCCGCCGCCGCCCCTTCTTCCTGCAGTACCCCCAGCAGCACTCCGGGCATCTCCGGCCTGCGCAGGGTTTCGCTGAGCATGTTCACATGCACCGACAGTACAGCCGCCCCCCGTGCTTCCTGCTCCTGCATGGCCAGTTGTGCCCGTGCGGCAAGCCGCAGCACATGAGCATCCAGCGCAGCCTGCAGACCAGCGTGTTCCGCCAGCGGCAAAAAAGCCCCGGGAGCCAGCAGCCCCCGCTCGGGATGATGCCAGCGTACCAGCGCCTCCACGGCGTCCATCCTGCCGGTCTGCAACGAAACAACAGGCTGAAAAAACAACTCCAGCTGTCCGCTGCCCAGCGCTGTCACCAGTTCCTGTTCGCCTTTGCGCATGACGCGCGCGGCCGCGGCGTCGGAAGAACCGGCAATGACATACCTGTTGGACCCCCGCCGCTTGGCTTTGTACATGGCGGAATCCGCCTGCCGCAGCAGATCGCCGCAACCGGAACATTCCTGCCCGCGAAGCACTGCACCTATGCTCACGCCGCAGCGTATCTCGCGCCCGCGCAGCATAAACGGGGATGAAACGGCCTCGGTGATACGCTCGATAACGTGCGTCACCTGCAGAATCTCCGGCACATCATCCAGCAGCACGGCAAATTCGTCACCGCCCAGCCGTGCAAGCGTGTCCACATTGCGCAGGCAGTTGCCAACCCGTTCCGCAAACATGCCCAGCAGTGCGTCGCCGGCATCATGCCCCATGGAATCGTTCACATCCTTGAAACCGTCCATGTCCATGTAGAGCACGGCAAAGCTGTATGACGCGTTACGCTGCGCACGGTTGAACGCACTCTGCAGGCGGTCGAGAAAAAGCGCCCTGTTGGGCAGCCCCGTCAGCACATCATGATAGGCCATGTGCGTCAGACGCTCGTCTTCGCGCTTGTGGTCCGTCACATCCTCTATCTGCACTATGATAAAACGCAGACTGCCGCCTTCGTCCAGTACCCGGCTCACCGTCAGTTTGCACCATATGGGCGGAGCATGCCTGCGCCTGATGGCCGAGGTCATGGTCAGCACCTCGTCCGCACCGCCCTGCAACGCATGAAAAAAGCGGTCCGCCACGGTCACATCGTCGGCGCAGAGGAAATCGGAATAATGCAGGCCCAGCATTTCTGCCGCGGGAATACTGGCAAGGTCGGCAGCGCCTTTGTTCACGCTCTTCACCGTTCCCTGCGGGGTCAGCAGAACAATGCCCAGTCCGGCATGGTCAAACACGGCGCGAAAACGGGTCTCGCTTTCACGCAAGGCTGTTTCGCTCTGGTGGATGCGCTCCACCGTGGCCATGATATTGGCGGCGTTACGCAGAAAACGCGCATCATTCATGCCGAAACGCACAGCGGAGTTGCGCCTGCATGCGGTAAGCACCCCCATTGTTCTGCCGTCCGGCGAACACAGCGGTGCAGCAATGGCGGCATCGGGCAGCGGCACATCGGCAGGCAGTATGCCAGACTCGGCAAGGCGCATCGCGCCGGCTTTGTCCAGCACGACAATATCGCCCTGAGCAAGCACATGGCGTGCAAACGAAGCACCGAAAAGACGGGATGAATAGCGTGCACCGGCACCGTCCGGCGCATGCAGCAGCACGGCCGGCTCGTCACCCTGCGGTGCCAGCCACAACGTGGCACAGCTGCAGTCCAGCCGGTGCATAAGTACGGAAAAAACAGCTTCGAGCCTGTCATGCAGTGCATGAGGCGCAGCATACAACTGTACGGGCAGTTGCCACGACGGACAGACATCGCAACCGGCAGCAGGCGCGTTTTCCTGCTGCATACCTGAAAGTTCGGCCACCACCAGCCCGTGCAACAGCACATGGCCGGACAAGGCGAAAAGCCGCGCCCGGAAAAGCTGCCTGCCGGAAGCAAGCTGAACAGGCAGGCTGCCGCTCCAGCGCTGCCGGCTGCCGTCTGCCACCGATGCAAAAAGAGCCCCGCAGCCGGGAGCAAGGCGGAAAAAATCTGCGGGCAGAGCGCCCGAACCGAGGAGGCCGGACCAGGCGCCATTGGCATACACCAATGCGCCGTCGTGCGAAAAGACACCTGTACCGGCCGGGCTGTGTCCGTAAACGGCAGCCAGAATAGAAAACGTGTCCGCAGAAATCTGCTGCGGGCCGGTTGCATTATTGTTCTGAGTCATGGAATCCCCGGCGTGCCGGGGGGGATGGCACGCCTACCGTCTGTGACGGCACAGTGGAGATAACGCAGAACCCCCCGGCAGGCAAGCCGGCCGGCCACGTTTTATTTCGATTCCAGCGCCCGCTGCTGACGTCTGGCTTCACCGCGCGAAACGGACCGGCTGGACAGCACTTCGCTGAATTCTTCGCCGTAAAGCCGCAGCATGACCATGGTGAATCCCAGAATGAGCGGCCCGTAAAGAACACCGGCCATGCCGAACACCTTTATGCCCCCCATTATGGACATAAAGATAAAAAACGTGGACATGCCTGCACTGCCCCGCATGAAGTACGGACGCAGAAAACTGTCTATGCTGGCCACACCCACGGCGGACCAGACAAACAGAAACAGGCTGGACTGCCATTGCCCCATAAGCAGCAGATACAGACAGGCCGGCATCCAGACCAGACCGGTGCCCACCACGGGAACCAGCGAGGCAAACCCCATGACGGTGCCCCAGAACAGCGCGGGAATACCCACAAGAGCCAGTCCGATGCCCCCGGCAAGCCCCTGCAAAGCCGCCACAAGCAGACCGCCGACCAGCACAGATTTGCTCACGCTGCGCAGGTTAAGCAGAATGGCGTCTTCCTGATCTTCATGCAGCGGGCACATATACTTGACCACCTGCAGCATCTTTTTACCGTCTTTCAACATAAAAAAGACAATCAGCAGCATAAGCAGAAACTGAAAAAACAACGTGAGGGCGTTGCCCAGCAGATAGGTGCCGCCTTCCAGCAGCGTCTGCCCCATCCTGCGTGAAAAGCTGATGAATTCAGCCCGCAGGTCTATCTTGGAAGCATCGATGAACGGCAGATGCTGGTGCACCCATGCCAGATACTGTTCAAGCCTGCCCGCCCCGAAAAGCTGGTCAAAATCGGTATGATTTATCCAGTTGTTGACTGCGGTCACGCTTTGCACCGCCTGCGGAATAAGCCCCGTCACAAAGATGAACAGAGGCAGTGCGATGCAGATGCATAAAAAGAGCAGCACCGCCAGCGAAGCAAGCGTCCGGCTGCGGTGCCCGGTACGCTGCAGCACCTTGTTGTACAGCGGATAACATATGGCCGAAAGCACTATGGCCATGATGAACGTGTGCAGAAAAGGCTCCAGCAGACGATAGCTGAGCGAAAGAGAAAAAAGCAGCAGCAGCACCAGCGAAATGGCGTATACCCTGCTGGCGGGCAACAGCGCCGCGCCGGGTGCGGAGTCCGGCTTTCTGCCGCCGGATGCAGCGCCGGTTACGGCGCCGGATGCGGCGTCAGGCGCTGCGGTGCGTTCTGCCCCCTCACCGGAAACGGGTTCTGCAGTCATCAAATATACCTCGTCATAATGTTAATCAGTAGCACCGGCTGTCGTGCCGCGCAGCAGCGTACGGCACACATGCGCCAGCACGTGTCATATGCAAAAAACAACCTGTCACAGCGCTCCCATGGGCTTGCCTGCCAGACCGCAGTAGCCCTGAGCGTCTTCTCCGCGGCTGTCCTTCTGGCGGTACCGCCACATCATACAGCCGTCTCCCATGCAGCGCTGCACCTGACCTTCCGGCCCCCGCAGCAGGGGGCACACTTTTTCACGGGCTTCCTTCTGGGGTAACAACATGGAGATCTCCTCAGGTTGCAGGGTTGCTGGTGGCGCATACTACACTGCCGCGCCGCACCGGACAACAACTACAACCCCGCAGCATAAAGAATCCCGCCGGATCTGCCGACAAAAAGAGTAACACACCCTCAAAAGAGGGTGGAGAGGTGAACCATGGACGGAAACACTCTCCATCTTTCCGGTGTGCAGGTGGCCCGGGACATGACAGCAGTCTCTCTGGCAGATGCCGCAAAGGACATCAGGCGACGTCATCTGCGCCGTTCGATACTGGAAGACCCCTCTCTGGCGCGGGCACTCGTGGCCATAGAAGCGTCACCGGTATACAACGAGCGGGGGCGTCTGATTCAGGCTGTCACCAGTTCCACGTCCGGAGTGGCATAAAACTACGCGTGCCGCTGTGTATCACGGGCGGCTCTGCCGCCGCGCAGGCGCCGTCCCGCATTTCGCGGGACGGCATTTTTTTTCACTGCGGGCCTAAAGATACCGCCGGACAAGCCGATAAGAAAAGCGTAAACCTGTTGTACACCTTAATGCCGGGCATTCCGGACGGAGGAGCTTATGCGTATCGGTGAAGCGAAAGGCGGTGCCGAGGGAATTGTGAATGTTCTTGAGGCGCAGCGTCAGATGCAGGAACAGCAGCAGCTCAACCCCGACGAACAGAACAACCTGAGCCGGGTGCAGCCCCAGTCGCAAAACGGTGCACAGACCCTTACCGGCGCAGCCGTGCAGGGACTGGGAGAGCACATTGACACCATGGTATGACCGCAAATCGTAACCCCCGCTGCCGTCCGTGACCGCAGCGGGGGTTCTGCACACTGTTACTGCTCATGAAAGAAGACGCATGAGCTCCCGCACCTCTGCCGCGGGATCGAATTCGTCGGCAGACATACCGTTCCCGAAGCTTCCCAGATCGTGCTCCGCAATGCCTGCTCCCGCAGGCAGCTTACGGAACACAGCAACGCTTATGCGTTCAAGCATCTGTACTCCGCGCTGCAGCACGTCTTCATCTTCGGCTGGTGGCCGTATACCCTGCATCATCAGCGTTTCCATGTTGTAACGCCGCAGGCGCAGAGCAAACTCGCGCGCCTCGCGCAGAGAACGGGCAAGCCGCGTATGCCGCGCGGACAAGGCGGCAAAAAGCGCTTCCTTTCCGGACTCCGCATCCTGCAGCCAGTCACCTGCAGATTCAAGCAATTGCGCCCAGACATCCAGTCCCTCATAAAACAGAGGGTCAGACTGCGGCATGCATTCCACATACTGCCGCAGCATTGCACAGCGAAACGGGGTCAAACCGAGACGCAGACGCCGCAGATAAAGGCGCAGCTTTACATTGCCGTTTTCCCCGCGGCTGCCGCAGTCTGCAGCAACAGGGGCGGTAATCCGCTCCAGCCGCAGGCGCCCCACAAGCTTTTCTGTCATTTCCGCAGACAGCACGGCGCATACACTCCACCCCGTGTCTCCGTGCGCTGCCGGGCGACTGATGGTAATGCGCGGTTCACCCAGCCTTGCGCATACCGCCGCAGCAAGGCCGTAAACAGAAAAGCACCCCGCAACAGCACCGCTACGCTGCAGCGCCGCTTCCACCGCCTGCTCCAGCGGCCCGTCGGGAAAACACAGATACTCCAGCAGCGCCTCAGGTTCCGGCACACAACCGGCAGCGTCAGGCCCATGACCGGTCAGCCACGTCTGCGCTTCGTGCAATTCGAGCGAATCGCGCATAAAGGCCAGAGCAGCGCTGTCCAGCATGCGCTCCTCAAGCCACAGTTTCACGCACTGCGCCACCGCCTGTGCGCATGTCTCCATGCCGTCAGCCTCCGGTCCGGGCCTGCATTGCTGCCGGGCACACCCCTGCCCGCAGAACCCGCATTGCAGCCACAGGCCGTTGCGGACAGGACCGGGCAGACACGACGGCACGTCAAAGGCGCCCCCGCCGGAAGCGGAAGCGCCTGAATATCTCCGGATGCAAGGAGCGGTTCCATGGCCGCGCCCCTGCGCCCCGAAAGACGCCCTGCGCGGTGAACACGCCGCACGCCGCCGGTCACCGGCAGGTTTCATGCTGTTTCACCTCATTCCACAGCGCGTCTTTTTCCTCAAAGCTCAGTGCCGGAAAATCAAGACCGCGCTGGCGGCACAACGCTTCCATCGCCTCAAACCGTCTCAGAAAACGGGCATTGGTTCCGGCGATGGCCGCATTGGCTTTAATACCTTTGCGCCTTCCCAGCTCCACCAGCGAAAAAAGGTAATCGCCGAATTCAGCTTCCTGCTGCTCTTTATCACCGTTCTGCAGGGCTTCTTCCCACTCGCGGCGCTCCGAATCAACCTGACGCTCCACGGCACTGTCATCCGGCCAGGTAAAGCCCACACGGGCAGCCTTGGAATGCAGGCGATACGCCTTCAGCAGGGGCGGCAGTCCGGCGGGCAGACTATCGAACACCCCTTTGGGGCGGCCGTCTGCATCACTCTTTTCTCCACGCTTGATGGCTTCCCAGGCTTTGAGCTGTTCTTCCTTGTTGCGGAAGGTGACCTCGTCAAACACATGAGGATGACGGCGCACCATTTTGGCCGCAACATCCGCCACGGCATCTTCAAGCGAAAATCCGGCGCGGTCCTGATACAGGCGGCCGATAAACGCCATCAGAAACATGACGTCTCCCAGCTCTTCACGCACATCCGCGGCATTGCCGGAACGGATGGCGTCCACCAGTTCAAAAGCCTCTTCCAGCACATAGTCGCACAAAGATTCCGGAGTCTGTTCCCTGTCCCACGGGCACCCGTCGGGGCCTATCAGAGTCTCAAGCACCTGAGTCAGTTCATCCAGCGCCGCAGGTGCGGTATTGCTGCTCATTGAAAATCACCGTTTTTTTTAATGCGCTTCCGGCAGACGCCGCAGGTGCGGCCGCACGGCTAGAACGCGTTTTCAGGAATATGTCTGTCGATAAGTTCGGCGGCACGGGCAAGATAGGGCGCCACTCTGGATTCGCGGAGAAACTGCATGTCGGGTACGAATTTGTTCAGCACCGCAAAAATGACCAGGCAGATGATAAGCGCTTTTGCCAGTCCCGCAATGCCGCCGCCCACGCTGTCCAGCAGTCCCCCGCCGGAGGCTTCAAGCAGTTTGCGCAGCCCTACGGCAGCCAGCGTGCACAGCACCATGACGCCCAGAAAAATAAGCACATACGAGACAATTTCAGCCCATCCGGCGGAAACAAACCGCCCCACATACGGCACAGCCTGCATGTAATAGGCATTGGCCAGAAAAAAACCGCCCACAAGCCCAGCAACCGCGGCAACCTCGATCATAAGGCCGCGAAAAAGCCCGCGTATAAGAAAAAAACCACCGATGAGTGCAAAAACAACGTCGAGGATATTCATAGGGGCCCCTGTCGTACTTGCTGAGTTTCACGCACCGGCACCGCGCCGGATGCTCTGGCACGTCTACCAGAATCCGGAAGAAACCGGAAGAATGGAAAAGCACTGCGCATGAAAAATGCCCCTCTTGCCACAACCGGCTGGCTCGGTTACTACGGGTAGATACACTTTCGCGGCGGCGCAGGTGCATGCACAAACACTAACAGTATGCATTGTCTGTAATAACACACTCTATCCGGCCGGTTCAGCAGTCATGAGCAGAGTAAACGTCTCACTACTTCAATCAGGAATGATCCTATCTGAAGACGTAACGGACAGTAACGGCAGAAAACTGCTATGCGCCGGTGATGCAATTACTGAAAAACACCTGCGGATTCTGAAGATATGGGGTGTTGCCGAAGTTGATGTGGAAGGGATTGAACCCGCCGATGCCGCCCGCAGCGCACTGGACGGTCTTGACCCGCTGCGGGTGGAGGCCGCCGCAGCAAGGGCAACGGCCCGGTTTGCCCTGAATGATCTGCAGTACGAACCGGTCTGCATGCTCATGCAGTGTTCCGTTGCCGCGCTGGCAAAAGGCGCGGACCCCGTCGCCCCGCTGCCCGACTATTCGGTGCTTCCTGCTGCGCCCATGCCCTCCGCCCCGCCGGCGCTGGCCGACATGCTGCGCGACGACACGCGGCTGGGTTCGCTTCCGCCGGTATTTCACCGTCTTGTGGATGTGGTCAACGACCCGCGCAGTTCCGCCACAGACATGGCCGAAGTAATTGCCAACGACACAGACCTGAGCGCACGGCTGCTGCGGCTGGTGAACAGTACTTTTTACGGCCTGCGGGCCAAGGTGGACACCATAACCCGCGCTGTTACCATCATCGGCAGCAACCAGCTCGTTTCGCTTGCCATGGGCGCGGTGATGACAACTTTTTTCAAGGGTCTGCCCAACAGCATTGTGGACATGCGCTCTTTCTGGGAGCATTCTGTAGCGTGCGGTGTAGCCGCACGGCTGCTTGCCAGCCTGCACCGCATGCCCAACACCGAACGCTTTTTTGTAGCCGGCCTGCTGCACGACATAGGGCGCCTGGCCGTATACCGGCTGCTGCCGGAGCATTCGCTGTATATGCTGACCGAGTCGCGCCGCAGAGGTATTTCCATGCGGGCCATGGAACGCGAAGTACTGGGGTTCAGCCACGACAGACTGGGCGGCAGGCTGCTGAAGGAATGGCGCTGCCCCGTGTCGCTGGAGCGCAATGTGGCGCTGCACCACACCCCCGGCAGCGGGCACGGCGGTCTGGAGTCGGCCATCATCAATGTGGCCGACATTCTGGCACATACACTGGAATTCGGCACCAGCGGTGAAGTACTTGTCCCACGGCTGGAACAGGCCGTATGGGACGCGCTGGCCCTGCCCGCAGGCACACTGGAACAGGCTGCGGCGCAGATGGATTATCAGGTTCATGAAATTATAAGATTCTTTGAATTGGATGAATAACGAAACGCCATTCAGTCAGGCCAACCTCAAGGCCCGTCTGCGCAGTCTGGAGGAACAGGCCAGATTCACGCTTGATGTTCTGGAAATGGCCTCCACTCTGGGGGACTTTCAGACCAGCATCAACAAGTTGCATGAGCCGTCTTCGCTGCTGCGCGAAGCCATGGAACGCGTGGAGGAACTGGTACGTTTTTCCGCCACTGCCTTCTATCTTGTGGATGAATCGTCATCCGATTTTTCGCTTGCCCTGTGTGCACCCGATACATACGGCGCCATGGTGGACGATGAGCTGGAACATCTGATAGAAACCGGTGTTTTTGCACTGGCCCTGCGCGAAAACAGACCCATCACTGTTTATTCGCGCGACAACAATCACCGCCTTGTGCTGCACGCGCTGGCCACATCCTCGCGCACGCGCGGCATGTTTGTGGGCATTATGCCCCGTTCCGAACGCAACCTTTCGGGTATCCTGCTGTCGCTGCTGTCCATCACGCTCAAGCACTGTGCCAACGCCATAGAAAGTTTCGAGCTGTACCGGCTGTTCCGTGAAAACGAGGCCCTGCAACGTGCCAGGCTGGACCAGCTGCCCGTGGGCATTGTGGATGCCGCACCGGACGGCGCCATTCTTTCCGCCACCGGCGCCCTTATGCAGCAGTTCGGGTTTGCGGCGGAAACCAGCCTCTCTTCACTTACATTGGCAGACCTGCTGTGTCCCGCCTCGCAAAAACAATTACAGGAAGCCATGCAGAACCTGCTGGCATCCGGTGAAACAGGCTCACCGCCGCAGATACCGCACCGGCGCCTGAGTCTTACCAGCCGCGAAACCTCTCAGGGTGCTTTTCCGGTAGTGCTGCATCTCACCTTGCAGCATGACGCCAGCGGCTCCTTCTTCCGCGCTGTTTTAGCCTGACCTCCCTGTCCCGTATTGCGTTATCAGGCAGGCGCATATACCATATTTTCAATTCTGCACCCCTAGCCTGCGACGGACCCATGACCACAGAATCCATTGCCGTTCTTGTGATCGATGACGATCCCGCCATTCTTCAGAATATCGTCTGCTATCTGGAAGACTCTGATTTTATCTGCTTCGGAGCCGCCGACGGTGCCGCCGGTATCGAAACATTTGAAAGAGAAAGGCCTGACGCCGTCATTGTGGACCTGAACATGCCCGGCATGAACGGACGCGATGTCATCGCACGCATCAACGCACAATCGCCCACCACGCCGGTCATCGTGGTTTCCGGCACAGGTGTCATTGATGAAGCGGTCGAATCCATGCGTGTCGGCGCGTGGGACTTTCTTTCAAAGCCCGTGCGCCGCATGGAAGAGCTGGAAAACGCGGTGCGCGCCGGACTGCGCCGTGCCCGCACCATGCGCGAAAGCAATGAATACAAAGAAACGCTGGAGCGCATGGTTAAACGACGCACCCGCGAACTGCAGCTGGCAAACGACCGGACCGAAGCCATTCTGCTTGCCACCGTGCAGTCGCTCAGCACCGTCATCAACCTGAAAGACGCCTATACCGGCACCCACCAGCAGCGTGTGGCGCTGATAGCCCCGGCCATTGCCGAAGAACTGGGCATGGAACAACGCGCGGTGGAAGCCGTGCGGCTGGCGGCACTGCTGCACGATGTGGGAAAAATGGGACTGCCGTCGGAATTTCTTACCAAACCATCGCGGCTGGACGCCAACGAGATGCAGTTTATCCGCCAGCACCCGCAGCTGGGGTATGATATCCTCAAAGACATTCCCTTTGAACTGCCCATACCCGAAATGGTTCTGCAGCACCATGAACGGCTGGACGGCTCGGGGTATCCGCGCGGGCTTGCCGGCGACGACATACTGCCCGAGGCACGCATTCTGGCGGTTGCCGACACCGTGGAAGCCATCTGTTCGCACAGACCATGGCGTCCGGCCCATCCGTTCAGCCATGCGCTGCACGAGCTGACAGCGGGTAAAAACACGCTGTATTGCCCCGATGCAGTGAACAGCTGCATTGACCTGATAACACGGGGCGACCCCCGCCTGACAACTTTCACCGCAACCATCAAGGGACTGCCGTCATGAAGATAGAAGTGAAATGCTTTGCCACGCTGGCCCCGCATACCCCGGCGGAGGGCACCATGGACGTGCCGCCGCAGACATCTGTAAACGACATCATGCGCCAGCTGGGCATAGCGCGTGACGATGTGAAAATAATCTTTATAAACGGCGCTCATGTAGAGCCGGAAGCCCTGCTGAACGAAGGTGACAGGCTCGGACTTTTTCCCGCCGTGGGCGGAGGCTGATCATGACGAGTGCCGATGCCCGTCACGCCGGAGCGCCGCGGGACGACGCTCCTCTGCACACACTTATCATGCAGCACGCTGTCAACGGCAGACTGCGCATGCGGGCGGTGCAGGGCATAGCGCAGGAATGCGGCTGCCATATCCGCCACGTGGAATGTGCTGCACTACTTTCCGGAATCCTGCCGGAACGTTACGCGCGCAACACAAAGCAGTTTTCTCTGGAAGACCAGCGGGCGCTGCTGTTGTCGCGGGTGCTGCTTGTGGGACTGGGGGGACTGGGAGGCCATGTTCTCGATATGCTTGTCAGGCTGGGTGTGGGACACATCACAGCAGCGGACGGAGACGTTTTCGAGCCCAGCAACCTGAACAGACAACTGCTCAGTTCCATGTCACGGGTGGGCACGTCCAAGGCGCAGGCGGCCAGAGACCACGCCCGCAATACCAACCCCGCAACCGAACTCACGGTTGTCGATCACTACGTGGATGCTCTTTCGCTGCCGCCGCTGATGCAGCAATGTCATCTGGTCATCGACGCGCTGGGCGGACTGCAGTCACGTCTTATGCTCCAGAAAGCCGCACAGAACGCCGGAGTGCCGCTGGTAACGGCCGCCGTGGGCGGTTTGACAGGGTATGTGGCCACAGTATTGCCGGACCAGACAGGCCCCGCCGAACTGCTGGGGTCGGGCGGCACCGGTGAACCGGTGGAAGATACGCTGGGCACTCCCGCTCCTGTTGTGGCCTGTGCCGCGGCCCTGCAATGCACAGAAGCGGCAAAAATTCTTACCGGCAAACCGCCGTCGCGCGGTGTACTGTTTTTCGACCTGAACGACAGGACATTTCAGACAGTCATGCTCTGATGAACTGCATACCGGACACCGGCTGGAATGACTTCTGGCCACACCAGAAACCACGTCACAGTCCGCACGCCTTGCTCCCCGCTTTTCCCGGCATACCTCATACGCAGCTGCCGCCCTGCATGTCCGGCTTACCGTACCGCCGCAGGGTAGCGGCAGCCATCCCGCCCTGACGCTTATCCTGCGGCACAACGCCGCACCGGACAATACCGGCAAAACACTGCAACGGAAAAACAACCACGCTGCTGGCGTTCTGGAGCCGGACAGATACAATTTGCGGCCACCTGCCGCCCTGCCCGGCCGGACATGCAGTATGCAGAACGGCAAAAACAAAGGGCCGGCAAAGCCGGCCCCTTGTGTTGTCATCTGTTCTGCGACGTTTACTGCACCTTGGCAGCCTGAAGCTCTTCCACGGAAAAGTCCCAGACCACGCCGTGGGGGTTCAGTTTTTCCTTCATCATGAAGGCGGGCAGCTGGTCATCCGCAGCGGTAAAGCCTGCTGCGGTGTTAAAGCTGATTTCGTCTTTCAGGGTGGCTATACCCAGCGCGCCGAAATCATCGGGAGTGAACTCGATGCCGTGGCGGGCAGAAACCATATCGCAGATGCACTGCACCGCGTCGGCGGTATCCAGAACGGCAAAAGCCACAAACAGGCACAGCCCGAGCGAATCCACCGTGGCGGTGGCAATCTGCAGCGCCTTGGAGGTTTCCACCTGACCTTCCTTGCCCAGCGGGTTCACGTCACCGCCCACCTTGAGCATGTTCTGGCAGATGGCGTAGCCGGCGGTGTGGTCGGCGCCCTGTGTGGTGGTGGCGTAAGTTACACCAACGCCCTTGGCGGCGCGGGGGTCGTATGCGGGCATTGACTGGTTCTTGACGGTGGGCACACGGGTAACCCCGAATGCCTGTGCCGTAAAGCCCACACCGTTGCCGATAATCTTGCCGAGATGGTCTTTTTTGTCGCGGATGCGGTTCACAAGCTCATAAGCGGCTTCGCCGTCGCCCCACGGAATAACTCCGCCGTCCATGGCTATGGCCACGGTGTTGCCTATTTCAATGGTGTCCACACCAAGGTCGTCGCACAGGCGGTCCAGCTTGGCTATCTGGTCGATGTCCTTGATAAGTGCGTTACCGCCGAATGCCCACACCGTTTCGTATTCAAAACCGGAGGTCAGATACTCGCCCTTTTCATCCACGTAGTTCTGCGAGCACTGGATAAGGCAGCCGGCGTGGCAGCCTTCCTTGGTTTTGCCGCCGCGCTTGGAAATGAACTCGGCGATGGTTTCTCCGCTGATGCCTGCCACATGATCACAGCGGCCTTCGCGGAAGTTTTTGGTGGGAAACGCGCCGGCTTCGTTGATGATGTTTACCAGAATAGCAGTTCCGAAGCCGGGCAGACCCTGACCGGTAACCGGGTGGGCGCGCAGAATTTCGGCCCAGCGCTTGGAAGCAGCCTTGAACTTTTCGGGGTCCGCATAGGTGAAGCGCTCTCCGCCGGTGTCGTCCAGCACAACGGCCTTAACTTTTTTAGACCCCATCACAGCGCCCAGACCACCACGGCCGGCGGCACGGGCGGTACGGCCCCACGGGTCGGAAAACTGAATGGAAGCACCAGTCAGACATGCTTCGCCCGCGGGCCCGATAATCATGCCCGAAGCTTTTTTGCCGTACTGTCCGGCAATCATGTCCATGCTTTCGTATGTGCCTTTGCCCACCATATCGGCGGCATCAACAAACTGCACACCGTCTTTGGTGATGATAATGTTGCAGAAAGGTGCATCCGCTTCCGGCTTGTCTTCCAGCACCATAGCAAGAATGTCCAGACGGGCGAGCTTCTGGCAGAAGGTGCCGCCGGAGTTTGATTCCTTGATGGTGCCGGTGAGCGGCGACTTGGCCCCCAGCGAAATACGGCCGGAGTTTGCCGCTGCTGTGCCGGAAAGCAGCCCGATGGCGGCGACAATCTTGTTGTCGGCACTCAGGGCATGGGTATCGGCGGGAACTTCGTCCAGCACCATGCGCGAGGTGAGATTGCGGCCTCCCAGACCGGCGTATTTGCCGGGCTCTTCATAACGGAAGGTCCGCTCTTTAGTGTTGATTCGCAGAATCTTCGGCATTTCATAGCCCCTTAGTTCGAAAGTGTTAGTCCAAGCACACTAATGGTCGGAACAGCCCACAGTTCCGTTTTCCCGTTGCCCCACACAGGGGATATGGGATACCTCTAGGGTTAGCAGAACACTACAACCGCGTGAAATATCATGTCAAAGAGATTATCAAGGCGCACAGGTACTATTAAGTTATTTTTAACCTAAAAGACAGCAAAACAGCCCCGCACAAACCAGAAATAACCAGGAGAAACCAAAATGAACATCGTACTGAGCATTCCGGAGTCAGCAAACAGTTACTGGCGGCAGCTGGGGCAATCCGGTCTGGTGGTAGACGCCCGCATAAACTGTACCGTGCGCGATGTTCTGGAAAAAAGTATCGGTTTTTCAGATGACTACATTGAAAAACGTATTGAGACGGTATTTCTGGACGGACACCCTGTGGACGACATAGACAGCGCTCTTGTACCGGACGGGGCACGCATGGCGCTGGCATCCGCCCTGCCGGGAGCCGCAGGTATAGCCATGCGGCGCAACAGTCCGTATGCGGCGCTGCGGGGCGGCATAACCCATACGCACAGCCGCAACGCTCCGGCAGCGTCAGGCAGCATCGAGCTGGCGCTGTTCAATCTGGTCATGCACGAGCACGCCATACGCATACTGACCGCCGGTGCAAAAGTAAAAACAGACATGCTGGCCGCCATGCTGGAACGCCGCCCCGAAAACAGCGTACGCAGCGTACTGGCAAACGGTGAGCCGCTGACACCGCAGCAGGCCGTACACAAGCTGAACGCACTTGCGGCAGACCGTGTTTACCTGCAACTGGAAGTCACAGGCGGATGCTGAAAAAACGCCGCGGCAGCGTACGAAAAAAGCCGCGGGCGGCAGAACCGGCCCGCGGCATACATGCTGGTTGTTCCGCTGGATGATCAGTCGGCGGAACCGGGTTCATATCCGGGCAGCACCACGGTGGAAGCACTTTTGTCACCGTTGCCCTTGGGACAGTCGGGCAGCAGATAGCAAATTTCACAGCCGCCCTTAAAGGGATGATGGGTCACCACCGCATATCTGCGGGTAAGCGCCGTGACACTGAGGTTATAAGGAATGCCTTCCGCTTCCAGAGCATCCTGAAGGGCCTCTGTGGGTTTGGGGGCCGGAGCACAGCCGGCGTCCTGCACTTCGGGCAGCACGTCCTGAATGGTTGCCATGACAATGGCCTGAGCCAGAGAATTGAACAGGTGCGCATCAGAGGGCGCGGTGTCCCACATGGCATCCACTTCGTTTTCCACGGCTTCGGAAAGCCATGCCACAAGGTATTCTATCTTTCCGGCTTTCACGCGCCGCACAGTCAGTTCTTTGCACCATTTTTCCCAGTTCTCCACCAGACGGTCCATTACCTGACCGCCTATGCGGGTCTCCTGAGCGACGCCCATGAACATTTCAACGTCGAAGTACGGGGTCACTTCAACTGCTTCGCTGGTATATTCAGCCATAATAGGGTCTCCCGAGGCTTGTGTTGTTGCAGGATTCAGAAGGGCGACTTTGCGCGAATAGCGCAGGGCAGTCAAGCCTCAGCCCTGCCGCGGCAGTCTGCAACGCTTTACTTGGCAAAATGAGTGCCGTAGACTATGGATGCCTCCGGATGAAGCGGATGCTCCGGCTGCAGCCGGAACCCCGCGCAGACAGGATACAGCATGAAGCAAGACATCCACCCGCTCATACTGCACAACGTGCCGGAGACCTATCCGCCCGCGCGCCTGTACCTGCTGCCTGTTGTCAGAATTCCCCGCGGTCCTTTCCGCGACCCGCCGTACCTGCCGCAGCCGTATTCACCGCTCACCGCCGACGCAGCCGCCATCACACGCGACACGGTGGCAGACGCGGCGGCAGTGCACGAAGCCGGTTTTGCACAGCGCACCCGACAAGGCCAGCTGCCCGGACATTCCGGCCCGCTCACCCGCCCGGCACCGGCGCCGTCACCCGAACTGTACACAGGCAGACTGGTTGACACATCGTTGTGAACAACGGCATTGCCGTATGCATATTTTTTCACCGCAAGGAGCATCAATGACCCACGACTCGCGTTTTCCCGTCAAAATCCGCTATGAATACAAACAGGACGACAAAACAAGCCTGCAGTATGCCCATGGTGTCTGGGGCGGAATCAATCCGCATGGCGAAATCGAAATGAATTTTTATTCGGAAAGTGACAAAATTCCGGAATGGTCGGAACGCGTTGTCATGCAGGACGGCGCACTGGGGCATGAAATGGTTCCGGCAGAATCCGACAGCAAAACCGTGGTCCGTCATATCCACTCAAAGGTGCTTATCAATTACGATACGGCACGCGCCATCTACGACTGGCTTGATGAAAAACTTTCTGCCCTTGAAATGGAAGAAGATCAGCAAGTTATGTACAGCGCGGGCAAAGGCGGACTGGAGCAGTAACGTGTTGCGGCTTCGCTGAACGCACCGCACGGCGGTATAAGCGCGCCGCGCGGCCCGACACACTTTCTCACCGCCCGCATAAATATAACCGGTTCAGATGCACAAAAAGCGTCCGGAATTTTTCCGGACGCTTTTTTGCGCTGTATCTGCCGTCTGCCCTCGGGACACAGCGGTTACTGCGGACCGCGGAAACAGAGGGTCAGCTCGTCAGCAGACAGCCGTACCGCAATGCCGGACATTCTGCCACTGGCAGCCCGACCGGCACCGACTGGCACCGACTGGCACGGACCGGTCTCAGGCCAGCCGGGCAGCCACTGCCGCAGCCACTTTTTCGCCATCCATGGCGGCAGAAACTATACCGCCGGCATAGCCTGCGCCTTCTCCGCACGGAAAAAGTCCGCGCACTGCGGGGTGCTCCAGTGTCTGTCCGTCACGGAGTATCCGCACAGGAGAGCTGGTCCGCGACTCCACCGCCAGCACTTTGGCCTCTGCGGAATCATAGCCTTTGTATCTGCGGCCCAGTTCGGGCAAAGCCGCCCGCAGACGCGCGGCAACGAACTCAGGCAGCAGATCATGCAACGGTGCGGAATATATACCCGGAATGTACGATGTGGGCGGTAACACTTCAGAAACCACTCCCCGTACGAAATCGGGTACGCACTGTGCCGGAGCCTTCTGTGTCACTCCGTCGCCGCAGGCGAACACCGCTTTTTCCGCTGCCGCCTGAAACGCCAGAGCCTGCAGCGGATCGTCCGACGTACACATATCTTCCAGCCGCAGTTCCACCACCAGCCCCGCATTGGCAAAAGGCGCGTTACGCGATGCCAGACTCATGCCGTTAAGCACCAGTTCACCGGGTGCTGTGGAAGCCGGAACCACAAACCCGCCGGGGCACATGCAGAACGAAAAAACGCCGCGCCCCGATGCCTGCGTGGTTATACGGTAACTGGCGGCAGGCAGGGCCGGATGGCGGGGAGTATGGTGATAAAAAATTTCGTCGATGAGCGGCTGCGGGTGTTCGATGCGCACCCCCATGGCAAAGGGCTTGGCTTCCATGGCTATGTTTCTGGCTGCCAGCAGATGAAAAACATCACGCGCAGAATGCCCCGTGGCCAGAATCACGGCATCGGCATAAACAGCTTCACCGCCGGAAAGCCGGACGCCGGTCACACGGTCACCGGACAGCAGCAGGTCAGCCACATGCGCGCCAAAATGGACTTCACCGCCGCAGTCCTGCACGGCTGCACGCATTGCACGCACTATTCCGGGCAGAACATTGGATCCCAGATGCGGGTGTGCGTCTATGCGGATGTCGGGCGAAGCGCCGAACTGCACCAGCAGATCCAGCACGCGGGCCACATTGCCCCGTTTGGTGGCCCGGGTGTACAGCTTGCCGTCCGAATAGGTGCCCGCCCCCCCCTCGCCGAAGCAGTAGTTGGAATGAGGATCAATCAACCCTTCGGTGTAGATCTTTTTCAAATCCTTGCGGCGGGCATTCACATCCTTGCCGCGTTCAAGCACCACAGGCTTTATGCCATGCTCCAGCAGCGAAAGTGCGGCAAAATATCCGGCAGGACCGGCCCCCACCACAATAACGCGTTTTGCGCCCGGCGGGGCGGGACAAAAAACCTCCGCCGCAGCATCAGGCAGATCTGTGCCCACCTCGACCTGAAAGGTAAACCGCGGGCGGCGCGGACGGGCATCCACCGAACGACGGCGCACACGGATCATGACCGCTGCATCATCAGGCAGACCTGCCTTTTTCAATGCCGCGGCGCGCAGAGCGCCTTGTACATGAACCAGATCCGGATCGAGGGACACTTCAAAAAAAGCTGATTTCATATTGTATTCCTGCCGCTGAAAAAAACATGGAAGCCACCGGTGCACTGCGGAATGTGACGCCACCGGAAAGGCATTCTGAAAGCACATGACCGGCATACCGGATTATATGACACAGGTACTGATCCGTTTTTGTAACGGAAAGCTGCCGGACCGTCTGCATTGCCGGCTGTGCAGCGGTTGCGCACCTCGGCGCGCAACCGTAATCCCGCGACGGGTCAAACGGGAGGCACCCTATATACATATGCAGCCGCAGAGTCAAAGCCTGCGCCCCGCCGCAGAGGATTGCGCCGCGGGCGAATCGTCCCGCGCGCGACATCTCCGGCCTGTATCAGCCGGCCCCTGACAATTTGCACCATGACACTCTGGCCCCCTGACACTCTGCGCCAAGGTATGCAGCCCGCAAACACGCGGCCTGAACAGATTGCCGGAATAAAAGTTGCCGGGCAGGCCGAAAGTGGCGCGTTCAGGCGCGGCGCAGCACCCTGCGCAAAATGCCGGTCACCATCTGCAATGCTTCCGGCGCCACAAAACGCGCTACCCCCAGAAAAACCGCCCCAAAGGCCAGCCCGCTGAAAATCAGCCGCACAAACGCCTCCAGCAGGGGGCTGCCGGACAAAGACTGTGCCCACGGCAACACCACAGGGCCGTATATCATGGCACACCAGCCTGCGGCGCAGGCCGGCACGCACGCGGCACCGGTGCGCAGAGCCGTCTGCCCCAGTCCGGCGAACGCGGCACAGCCGTTCCTGCGCATCCATACCGTGCTCAAAGCCAGCGTGTACAACCCCACAGACAACCCTCCGGCAAGTGCCACCCCCACAGCCCCGCCCAGCGGGCCGTCCCAGCGGGCCAGCAGCCAGTACAGCGGCAGACCGCATGCTGTGGCCAGTGTACCGGTCACAGCGGGTGTCACCGTGTCCTGCCGGGCATAAAAAGCCCTGCCCACCACCTGCTGAATACCCCACAGCGGCACGGCGGCCAGCATGACCATCAGCAAAGGCGCCGAAGCCTGCGTCTGTGCGGCAGTAAAGCTGCCCTGCTGAAAAATCAGTCGCATGGTCGGTTCCGCGGCTATAATCATCCACGCTGTAACCGGCAGAATGACAAGCAGCGTATTACGCAGCGCAGCCGAAAGTGTCTGCGAAAAACGTGCTTCATCACCACCGGCGGCCAGACTGGCCAGAAAAGGATACGAGGCAACGCCTGCTGCCTGCGCCACAACCCCCACCGGAACCAGCATTATGCGCCGCGCGTAGTTAAGCAGACTTACGGCACCCTCTCCGGCCATCGAGCCGAAAATACGGACAAACTGCTCGTCCAGAACCACCACGGACTGCCCTATCATCAAAGGCAGTGCCAGCAGGGCAAACCGCAGCACGCTGCCATGGCGCAGCACGGCATACAGACGCAATCCGCCTGCCCGTACAGCCCATACGGGCAGGGCAAAACTGCCCAGCGCGGCACCGGCAAGCACCCCCCAGCAGAATCCTTCCATACCCGAGCGGATGCCTGCAAGCCCGCCTAGAATTATACAGGCATTATACACCAGCGGGGTAAGCGCAGGAACAGCAAACTGCCGCCGCATGTAGAGCATGGCGGTAAAACAGCTGCCTGCCAGAAAAAAAACCTGAGCGGGCAGTATAATGCGCAGAAAATATGCCAGCCGCCGTGCAGACTCCGCATCAAAACCCGGTGCGGCCAGCGCCGCAAGCCACGGGGCGGCCAGCCACGCCACCCCCGTAAGCAACGCGGCAAAAAGCGTTATCCAGCCGGTGACAGCCGAAAAAAAACGCCAGCCGTCCTGCTCGTCATGCTCAAAACGGGCTGCCAGCAGCGGAATAAGCGTGATGGAAAAATACCCGCCGGCCAGCAGGTAGTTAAGAAAATCCGGAACCACAAACGATGCGAAGTAGATATCCGACTCCAGACTGGCGCCATGAAAATAGGAAATAACTTTATCGCGTATAAGTCCCATGAACCGTGAAAGAAAAATGCTGCCGGCCATAATGGCCGCGGCCAGCCCCATCCGCTGTCTGCCTGATAATATACTCATGCGTTTGCTGCGCCTTATGCTGACAATGCTTATTAGGGGGAACAACACGGCCCGCCCGCAGCGGTTATGCCGCACCCCGCCACGTACCGCAAGCGCACTGCCACGTGATTGTTCCGTTGCGGCACCGTGTCATGAACGCGGCAAAGCCGCAGACAGGTGCCGGACGACATTGTCACAACATGCCGACTGGTTACACAACTATATAAAGTAACGCTCTCTTTGCGGCAGTGTTTCTTATCACAACTACTACTCTTTACACAAAAATCAGCTTTTCCGGATTTAGTGCTTGACTTTTTTATTCACTTTTGAAAAAAAAAGACAACTCATGAAGAGGACGAGAGGGGTCTGGCCCGATGACCGTCCGGCAACCTGCCCGCAAGGCAAGGTGCCAAAGCCAGCCACGGTGAGATGCCGCGGTGCCATGAGGTCGACAGCTGCGACCGGTACCGTTCTGCCTCTCACCATTGTGAGAGGTTTTTTTATGCAGAGCCTTTGCTCGGCAGTGGGTGGATTTACGGAGTTTGCACGCCCACACAAAAAACAATGATGCTAAAATCCGGAAGCAATGCTTCCCGTGGTCCGCGCCGGAGCGGACACAGCAGGAGAAAACACATGAAGGATTATCTCGGACAGGCTTCAGGCAGCAACGCGCAGGGTGTTGTATACTTTTTGTACCACGATAACTGCGCCGAACAGATGCCCCGCACATATTCCGACCCTCTGGAACTGCTGGGAGACATGACCCTGCTGCGCCTTTCGGAAGAACAGAAAGCCGCCCTGCGTACCATCCTTCATCGGGAAATTGCAGAAAACGGTGCAGAAGCTGTCTGGCGCTCGCGTGCGTATCGCAAGAACATCATTCATTCTTTCGGCAGAATCGTCTAGCACAAGAGCGCTGTACATACGCCAAAGGCGAAGGGCCGGCAGGAAGGTGCTGCCGGCCCTTGTCCATACTCCCGAAAAACATCCCCGCACAACGGTTTCAGACGCACTCCGGACTGTCAAAGCCCATATCTGCCAGCAACGCAGGCAGTTCGCGGAAATCGTGCATCGTTCTCACCAACTCCGCCTCCCTGCGCTCTTCAGTACGCCGGTTAAACCATACTCCGCGTATGCCCAGCTGGTTGGCCCCCCAGATATCCGCCATATAGTCATCGCCCACCATCACCACGCAGCCGGCATCCAGCTTCAGGTCGCGCAGCACATGACTCCAGAATCCGGCCTGCGGCTTGGGGCGGCCGATAAAGCGATAGGTGTAGATTCTGTCCAGCACCTGCCCCAGTCCCATGGTGTCCAGAGAAGCCCGCACCTCATGTTCTTCCGATTCCGCGGCATTGGAAGCAAGCCCCGTTGTCCAGCACGGTGCCAGACTCATGACCACTTCACGGGCATGCGGTGTGGCAGGCACGCCGGACCACCCTTTCTCCCTGCCCAAATACCACGGCATGCTCTCCATCAGCGTACCGCCCCAGTCAAACAGCAGCGCTCGTTTATGCATTGTCGCCTCCTCGGCTTTCAGTGCCCGCGTCGGGGCATCGCGTCAAGCCTGCGGCAGTCATGATGTCTGCACGGCAGGACACGGCACAGCGGGGGCTCCGGCATACCATAACGGAAAGCATGGGCGTGAAGATGCGGCGGCAGCCGCCCCCTGCCCTTCAGATAGCCGCATCAGAAGATCACCATCGTCACGTCTGCCCGGAATGCACCGACTGCCCATAATGCCCTGACTGCACTGACGGTTCTGGCTGCCTGAGCGAAACAGGACAGAAGCCCCGCCCCGGCACGCCCCTGAAAATCCGCACAGGGTCGATACCCGCGTGGCACCCCATGAGTACGCCCACGAGTACACCCCACGATTCCCCCCCACGATTACCCCCCATGATCTGGCCGCTGCATTGCAGCATACGGGCAGCGCACACCGGCACTGACTTTCAGGTGGTGGCAGGGCATGCCGCGGGCGCGGGCAGACAGGACGACAGGTAAGAAAGTCAGGCAGCAGAAACAACAAAAGCGCACAGTGAACGCAAAAAAAGGGCCGGAGTAAACTCCGGCCCTGAAGGTTCGGTTGGTGCGACCAGTCGTAGCGACTAGTACATGCCGCCCATACCGCCCATGCCGCCCATGCCGCCCATGGCGGGAGCAGCGGGAGCGTCTTCTTTGGGCTTTTCTGCAATGGCGCACTCGGTGGTGAGCAGCAGAGAAGCAACGGAAGCGGCGTTCTGCAGAGCGATACGGCTTACCTTTTTGGGGTCGATAACGCCGGCGGCGATGAGGTCTTCGAACTCACCGGTGGCAGCGTTAAAGCCGAAAGCGTCTTTGCCTTCCTTCACCTTTTCGCAGATGATGGAGCCTTCGAAACCGGCGTTGGCAGCAATCTGACGCAGGGGCTCTTCGATTGCGCGGCGGATGATGGTGACACCTGCTGCTTCGTCGTCATCAGCGGGCTTCACGTCGTCCAGCACCTTGCAGCAACGGACCAGAGCGGTACCGCCACCGGGGACGATGCCTTCTTCCACTGCAGCGCGGGTAGCGTTCAGAGCGTCTTCCACGCGGTCTTTCTTTTCCTTCATTTCGGTTTCGGTAGCTGCGCCCACATTGATCACGGCAACACCGCCGACGATCTTTGCCAGACGTTCCTGCAGCTTTTCACGATCGTAATCGGAGGAAGTTTCTTCGATCTGAGCGCGGATCATTTTCACGCGGGCCTTGATGGCTTCGCTTTCACCGGCGCCGTCAACGATGGTGGTGTTTTCTTTGTCCACCACGATGCGCTTTGCGTTACCCAGATCGGCAACGGTGGCGTTTTCAAGCTTGATGCCCATTTCTTCGGAGATCACACGGCCGCCGGTAAGGGTGGCGATGTCTTCGAGCATGGCCTTGCGGCGTTCGCCGAAGCCGGGAGCCTTGACGGCCACAACCTGCAGGGTGCCGCGCAGCTTGTTCACAACCAGAGTGGCCAGAGCTTCGCCGTCCACATCTTCAGCGATGATCACGAGCGGACGGTTCATCTTGGCAACCTGCTCAAGCACGGGCAGCATGTCTTTCATGCTGGAAATCTTCTTCTCGTTGATGAGAATCAGAGGCTCGTCCATTTCGCAGACCATCTTTTCAGGATCGGTCACGAAGTAGGGGGACAGGTAGCCGCGGTCGAACTGCATGCCTTCCACGACTTCGAGAGTGGTTTCGAGGCCTTTGGCTTCTTCAACGGTGATAACGCCTTCCTTGCCCACTTTGCTCATGGCTTCGGCAATGATGTTGCCGATGGTGGTGTCGGAGTTGGCGGAAATGGTGCCGACCTGAGCAATTTCCTTCTGGTCGCGGGTGGGCTTTGCAAGGTTGCCCAGTTCCTTCACCAGAGCTTCAACGGCCTTGTCCACGCCACGCTTGATGGCCATGGGGTTACGGCCTGCGGCCACCAGCTTTACGCCTTCTTTGTAGATGGCCTGAGCCAGAATGGTTGCAGTGGTGGTGCCGTCACCGGCGATGTCGGAGGTTTTGGAAGCAACTTCCTTAACCATCTGAGCGCCCATGTTTTCGAACTTGTCTTCCAGCTCGATTTCCTTGGCTACGGAAACACCGTCCTTGGTGATGACGGGTGCGCCGAAGGACTTTTCGATGACAACGTTACGGCCTTTGGGGCCGAGGGTCACCTTGACAGCGTTGGCCAGTTTGTCCACGCCGCGGGCCAGTCTTTCACGGGCCTTGGTATCAAAAACGATTTCTTTGGAAGCCATATTTCTTCTCCTCCTGAAAGGATAGGACTAAGTCAGTGGGAAAGTCAGTTACTGAATGATAGCCAGAATGTCGTCTTCACGCATGACCAGATGGTCAACGCCGTCCAGCTTCACTTCGGTGCCTGCGTACTTGTTGAACAGCACCACGTCGCCGGTCTTCACGGTCATGGCAATTACCTTGCCGTCGTCTGCGGTCTTGCCGGGGCCGACTGCGATCACTTCACCACGGGAAGGCTTTTCCTTCGCGGTGTCGGGAATGTACAGGCCGCCTGCGGTCTTTTCTTCGGACTCAAGGCGCTTAACCAGCACACGATCGTTCAAAGGCTTCAGGTTCATACTCTCCTAACCTCCAGATTATTTAACTCTTTTTGCCCTTTTTTAGCACTCTCTTCACGCGAGTGCCAAAGGAAAGCAGCACATTCACCCACGCACCTGCGGGGGCAGACACGTTAAAAAGCGGCCGGGCAGCCGCGGATGAAGCACCGCATGTTATTCCAATTACCGCAACATGCAGCGGTGCTTAGCTGCAGGGATAATAATCCCCGTTTCCGGTTTGAAAAGGGGTAAATTGCATTTTTTTTGCGGGCACAGCCCCTCAAAGATGTTAACACTCTGTTTTTCAAAATTATTTTTTTATATTTTCCATAAAAAAATGCCACCCCCGGCGGGGGGTGGCACATACATATTCAGGAACAATTCCTGATATTAAGATTTAATCCGGGGCCTGCCCGTCATGATGGCCAGCAGCCCCACAACGGCAAGAATAAAGCAGTAGTAGTTACCGCCGACAACTTCCAGCGGCGATATGCCCGCTATGGAACCGGCAAGCAGCACCTGCGCCGCGTACGGCATGATTCCCTGAAAAACACAGGAGAAAATATCAAGTATGCTTGCGCTGCGGCGGGGGTCTATGCCGTTCTTGTCGGCAATCTCTTTTGCCAGACCGCCGGAAAGAATGATGGCCACGGTGTTGTTTGCCGTGCAGGCATCCGCCACCGAGACAAGCCCCGCAATGCTCAACTCGCCGGTACGGGCCTGATTGTCGCTGCGCGAGCGTGCAGTAAGCGCATCTATACGGCCCAGCAGCCACTTGATACCGCCCTGTACTCTGATCAGTTCGCCCAGACCGCCGATCAGCATGGAAAGAACCATGATTTCCTGCATTCCCTTGAAGCCGTTAAAAATGTCCTGCGAAAATCCTATCAGCGAATATTCCGGCATTGTCAGCAGCCCCACAGCGCCCGTAAACACGATGCCGCACGCCAGCACCACAAAGACGTTTACCCCGGCCACGGCCATGCCCAGAATAACCATATAGGGAAGCGCTTTGATAACGCTGTAATCACCGGAAACAGTCACCGCGCCGTCGGCACCCAGCAGGGCGAATCCGGCCACTGCCAGCACGGCCGCGGGCAGGGCTATGTACAGGTTTACACGGAATTTATCTTTCATCTCGCAGCCCTGCGTACGCGTGGCGGCGATGGTGGTATCAGAAATCATGGAAAGGTTGTCGCCGAACATGGCGCCGCCCAGCACAGCGCCCATAAGCAGCGGCAGGCCGATGGTTGTCTGTTCGCCCACGCCCACGGCAATAGGGGCAATGGCGGCTATGGTGCCCATGGATGTGCCCATGGCAGTGGAGACAAAAGCCCCGATAAGAAACAGGCCGGGCAGCACAAAGGCCGGCGGCACAAGATCAAGCCCGAGATTGACCGTGGAACTGACGCCGCCGATGGCCGTGGCCACCGAAGCAAAGGCACCGGCAAGCAGATAGATGAGGCACATGGTTATGATGTTGCCGTCACCCACGCCGCTGATGAAAACCCCGAGCTGCTTGTCCAGACGCTGGCCGCCGCGCAGTTTGCCCAGCAGCAGGCTGAAGGCGATGGCAGGCAGTATGGCTACGGCGGCGGACAGCTGGTAAAAAGCCATTTTCGTGCCGTTGGCCGTCAGCACGGCACCGGTGCCGATAAACAGCGCAAGAAAAAACACAAGCGGCAGCAGGGCCGAAAAAGACGGTTTACTGTTCAAGGTGGTATCCTCCCCCGTTCAGGAATGGCAGCGCGGCAGCCCCTTCACTGCTGCTCGCCGGTCGGCGCAACCGGAGCGCTGGCACGATGATGACACACGCCGTGAATCACTATATCAAACTAAGTTGATAAACTGATATATGAGCACTGCCCCCCTGTCAATGAAAAAGCCGCTCCGGAACACCGGAACGGCCACAGGTGATTTTTTGATACAAAAGCAATGGCAATGCGTCATGGCGCATGCGCGCACGGGTGGATGTCAGAACTATGCTCCTGCCCGTGCCGCCCGCGCAGCAGAACCGTTACTGACCGGGCATGCCGCGCAGGTCGGCGGCACGCTGTTCCGCCTCTTCCCAGCGGGTCAGCAGTTCCATGAGTTCTTCTTCAATGGCGGGCAGCCTTGCGGAAAGCACGGCAAAGCGCTCTGGATTGCCGGTATACAATGCAGGGTCTGACAGTTCGGCTTCCGCCGCCGCCTGCTCTTTTTCCAGCGCTTCCATGCGGAGCGGCAGTTCCTGCAGTTCTTCTTCCAGCTGTTTCAGTTCGCGCTGTTCATTAAACGTCAGCTTGCGCGGTTTTTCCTGCTGCCGCTCCGTTCTGGACTGTCGGGAGGCTGCAGGCTTTTCTTCCTGCACCGGCTGCGGGCGCTGCCGCAGCCAGTCATCGTAGCCGCCCACATATTCATTCACGCACCCGCCGCCCTCGAATGCCAGCGTAGAGGTCACCACATTGTTCAGAAAAGCTCTGTCGTGGCTGACGATGAGCACGGTACCCGAATATTCACCCAGCAGTTCCTCCAGCAGCTCCAGCGTTTCCATGTCCAGATCGTTGGTGGGTTCGTCCATCACCAGCAGGTTGGAAGGACGCGCAAACAATCTTGCCAGCAGCAACCTGTTGCGCTCGCCACCCGAAAGCACTTTTACCGGCAGCATGGTCCGCTCCGGTTCAAAAAGAAATTCTTTCAGATACCCCACAACGTGCTTGCGCACGCCGTTGATCTCCAGGGTGTCGTTACCGCCTGCCACGCTTTCGCGTACGCTGGCCTCATCATCCAGAACATTGCGCAGCTGGTCAAAATAGGCGATTTCCAGTCTGGTGCCGTGCCGGATGCTGCCGCAGTCCGGCTTCAGATCGCCCAGCAGCAGCCGCAGCAGCGTTGTCTTACCCGCTCCGTTGGGGCCGATGATGCCCACTTTGTCGCCTCTGGTAACCAGCACCGAGGCATCGCGGATGACCGGCGCCGTGCCTGCCGGAGCGTCGGGCCAGGTGTAGGATATGCCGTCAGCCTCGATAACCAGCTTGCCGCTGCGTTCAGCCTCCTGCATCTGCATGGTCACGGTGCCCTGCCGCTCGCGGCGCTTTCTCCGCTCGTCCCGCATGGCCTGCAGTGCGCGTACACGCCCCATGTTTCTGGTACGCCGGGCCTTTATGCCCTGCCGGATCCACACTTCTTCCTGCGCCAGCTTTTTATCAAAGTTGGCCCATTCCTTTTCCTCTATTTCCAGCTGGGCCTGTTTGCGCTCCAGAAAGGTGTCATAATCACAGCTCCAGTCGGCCATGCGGCCCCTGTCCAGCTCGATGATGCGTTTTGCCACCCTGCGCAGAAAGGCCCTGTCGTGTGTCACAAACACAAGCGCTCTGGCCCTGCGCAGCAGAAAATCTTCAAGCCATGCTATGGAACTGATGTCCAGATGGTTTGTGGGTTCGTCCAGCAGCAGCAGGTCCGGATCGCTGACCAGTGCGCGTGCCAGCATGGCACGGCGTTTCATCCCGCCAGAAAGACACGAAAAATCGGCATACGGATCAAGCTGAAGGTGGTTGAGCGCGCTCATGATGTCGCCATGCCGCTCCCAGCCGGAGGCAGCATCCACCGCGGCCTGAGCGGCAGAAACCATGCCGTCGTCGTCCGCGGTTCCGGTCTGGCGCATGGCCCCGTGAAATGCGGCCAGCGCCCTGCCTTCTTCGCCCAGCCCCCCGCATACCACGGAATAGACATCGCCCGTGATATCCTGCGGCACGTCCTGTGCCAGAAAGGCCGTACGCACCCCCTGTCCGCGCACGATCTGCCCCGAGTCAGGCTGCATCACACCGGCAAGCAGCTTGAGAAAGGTGGACTTGCCCTGTCCGTTGCGCCCCATAAGGCAAACCCGTTCGCCCTGCTCTATCTGCACAGTCACCTGTTCGAGCAGTTGCGGGCCGTAAAGATTCAATGAAACATCGCGTACGCTGATAAGCGCCATACTATCTCCTTGCGCGGCATGCGCGGGCAGGTTGTAGCGCGTGCGGCCCTCCGGGGCAAGCGCACCTGCCTGTGCAGCGTTGCTAACGCTTGCCGCACATGCGGCGAACGATTACGATTACTCCGTGAACCCATCAACCAGAGGAAGGACGCCATGAACACCAGCGATAACGGATCAACGCGCCCGCGGCATCCCGTAGACGCCCTGTCGACTTTTCTTGAAGATACGGCTCGGCAGATACGCCGGCTGGAGCAACAAGCGGAACACGCGCTGCACGAAAAAAACGATCAGCAGGAGTATCGCAGGCTGCTGGCCGAAAAAACCACAGTGCTCAGCGAACTGCCCGCTCTGGCGGAAGCCCGCGTGGCGGCCCTGCCCGACTCCGTCGCCGGAGCCGTACGGGAACGGCTGGAACGTTTTGCCCAGAGTGCTTCCAACGCGCTGCGCATCGGCTCCATTTTTTACATGTCTGCACTGCTGTATCCGGAACACCACAAGGAAGGCGACAAAAACGATCTTGAACGCTACGCCGACGAAGTACGTGATATCCGCTACTGAGACGGCAGCAGCCAAAAACGGCGCGGCCCCTGCATACACAGCCGGCCGCGCCGTTTATCGCCTTACCTTGCCTCCGCACCGGCGCGGATGCAGCATGTGCAGTGCTATGAACGCATGTTGATAAACTGGAGAGGCACTCCGAAATCGTCATCGCGCAGCAGCTGTATCACATCCTGCAGATCGTCTATTTTTTTACCGGTCACACGCACCTGATCATCCTGAATGGCGGCCTGCACCTTCAGTTTGCTTGCCTTGATTTTCTTTACTATCTTCTGGGCGGTTTCTTTGGAAATACCGTCCTTTACAGCAACACTGCGTTTGACCATGCCCTTTGAGGCTGCCTCAACCTTGCCGAAATCCAGAAACTTGGGATCGACTTTGCGGCGCACACAGTTTGCCAGCAGCATTTCCTGCACGGCACGCATCTTCATGTCATCCGAAGCAAGAATGCTGATGGACGCCCCGCCCTTGTCAAAGCTCAGTTCCGTATTGGACCCGCGGAAATCGTAGCGCGTGTCCACTTCCTTCTTCACGTTGTTGACCACGTTGTCCACTTCCTGCAGGTCAACCTTGCTTACCACGTCAAAAGACGGCATGGCGTTCCTCCCTTATGCTGATGCGCCGCGTTCCTGTCAGGCCGCGGCGTTGTTCTTTTTTTACTGTTGATTGTGCTTCCGGCGCCGGTTCAGGCACCACCGCGTCTTTTGCGGATAATCACCGGCGGCTGGGGTTTCATCACATACTGCCCCGGTTTAGGCTTAAGCGGCGCGGGAGCTTCTCTGGGGACAATACGGAACGCAGGCTTCACCGGCTGCCCGTCCTGATGCATGTCACCCCCGTGCCCCGCATGCGAAGCGACCTTTCTGGCGGCCGCCATCTGTTCGCGCGCTGCATCTTCAAGCAGGCGGCGCACGCGCTGCACACGCTGCGGGCGGGGTTCGCGGCGCAGGCGGGCCGGACGTGCGGCCTCCGTGCGCTGCAACGCGCTGTAGTCAAAGCCTTCCGCGTGCCAACGCGACAACGCACCGCCAAGCACCCGTTCCAGCGTGCGCACCTGCGGTTCATCTTCCTGCGTCACAAAGGTCAGCGCCACTCCGGAATTACTGGCTCTGCCGGTGCGCCCTGCCCTGTGCACGCAGGCTTCTACCGAAGGCGGAAAATCGTAATTGATCACGTACCCCACCTGCGAGACATCTATACCCCGCGCGGCGATATCCGTGGCCACCATAACGCGGAAAGTCCCCCTGCGAAAACCTTCCAGCGCGGCTCTGCGACGCCCCTGCGAAAGGTTGCCCTGCAGGCAGGTCGCCTCTATGCCCGATTTGACCAGCTGCTGCCACAGGCGGCGTGCACCGTGTCTTGTGCGCACAAAAACCAGCACGGAATCGCGGGCAAAAGCACGCAGAACATATTTGAGCAGCGGAGTTTTAAGATGTTTGGGCACCGGACACAGGCTGTGCCGCACCGTGGGGGCTATGGCGCAGGTGTCAAGCTCTATGCGCACAGGCTGCCGCAGACATTCCTCCGCCAGCTCGCGCAGCGGCGCCGGCATGGTTGCAGAAAACAGCATGGTCTGTTTCCGGACGCGGGTGCAATGCAGAATTTCGCGCACATCGGACAGAAAGCCCATGTCAAACATCATATCGGCTTCATCCAGCACAAGCATGTCCACATGAGACAGATCGGCATGACCTCTGCGTACGTGGTCCAGAAGTCTGCCGGGACAGGCCAGCACAATGTCCACTCCGGTACGCAGCTGCACGGTCTGAGCGTGCATGCCCACACCGCCGTACACAGTGGCAGAACGCAACCGGCAGAAACGGGCCAGAGTTTTCACTTCTTCATGAATCTGCGCCACCAGCTCGCGCGTAGGGGCCACAACCAGCGCACGCAAGGTGCCGCGGGCACTTTCGCCCTGCAAAAGAAGACGGTGCAGCAGCGGCAGCACAAAGGCCGCGGTCTTCCCTGTTCCCGTTGCCGCCAGTCCCAGTATGTCCTGACCTGCCAGCGCGGGCGGCAAGGCTTTTTCCTGTATCGGCGTAGGGTTGACAAAACCTCTGGCCGACACCGCTTCAATCAGCGCAGGATGCAGGGAAAAACGGGCAAAGCTCACAGCAGCTCCTGTTTTGACATGATCAAGTTCATGAGCGGAAGACCGGCAGCATACCCCGTCGGGCCTCCGGACGCAACGCACCACGTCTGCGGTTCTTTTTTCTGGACACCCGCCGCAACGCAGGGCACTGTGGGCACGCTGGAACCTCCGGCAGGAAAATATCATGAACGACATCCTGAACCAGTGGAATATCACTGCCGCACGCATAGCGGACGAACATGCCATACCGGGCAGTCCGGAACGCTGCATAGAACGCACCGTCATAGAAGACACCCTCGGCAGACTGTGGCTGCTTGAACGTCTGGCAGCCGCGCAGGCACCGCACAGAGAATCCGTGGCCGCACTGCTGCATTCTCTGCATGCGGCTGGAACATGTGCCGTGCACAGTCCGGCTGCGCTGGCGGCAGGCAGAAAAAACGCTCCGTCATTCATAGCCCGCGTCCGCGGTGCCGCATGGCAGCTCAGTCCGTTCATCACCGGCAGTCCTCTGCCCAGACCTGAATACATTGACCACGCATGGCGCGGAGAGGCAGCCGCGGCCTTCATACATGGTCTGCAGACTGCAGGTAAGCAGTCAGAATCCGTCATGGCGGCGCCCACTCCTCCGTTATCCGCCTACATCGATTCGCTGATGCAAACCATGGCCGCCCGCCATCCCCGGTGCCACCGCTCGCTGGCGGAACCTGCCCGGCACGCCGCCGCGGCGGCTGCACGTCCGGTGCGGCCCGCGCTGGCCCACGGCGACCTGCATCCGGTGAACATCATATGGAATACGCGGCCACAGGCAGATGCCCCCTGTGTGCAGGCCATCGCCGGTGTTATAGACTGGGAATTCTGCGGTCTCAAGGACGTGCTGTACGATGTGTCAAACTGTGCCGGCTGCGCTGGTTTCGAGCACCCGAGCGCTCTGGAAAAAGATTTTGTGCTGGCGCTGATGGCCGGTCTGCTGCGCAACAATGTGCTTTCCGCCGAAGAAATAAAAAGCCTGCCTGCCCATATGGTAGCCCTGCGCTTTGCATGGGTAAGCGAATGGCTGCGCCGTAACGACATGGAAATGCTGCACATGGAAACAGAATACCTGAACATTCTGCTGGATAACGGAGCAAGGCTGGGCAGGCTGTGGGCAGGCTAGCATCTGCCTGTGCAGGCGTGCAAAAAACAACCTCGTGTGGTACATACGGGTACCCTCTGACCACACAAGGCAGAATTTTGCCGCCGCAACCGCAGGAGGACTCATGCTCCGTCATTTCCCGGGAATAATACTGGCTGCCGCACTCATCATCATACCGCTCACGACGCTGTACGCCACAGCAAAACTGCCGCCCGGCAAGCTGCCGGACTCTCCGCCGGAGGGGCTGGCGTATGCCACATTTGCCGGCGGATGCTTCTGGTGCATGGAACCGCCCTTTGACCGGACTCCCGGAGTGCTTGAAACAATTTCAGGCTATACCGGCGGCCACACGGAACATCCGAGCTATGAACAGGTTTCCGCAGGCGGCACAGGACACTACGAAGCGCTGCGTGTGGTCTTTGATCCGCGTCAGGTCAGCTATGACACACTGCTGACCATTTTCTGGCGTAACATAGACCCTTATGATGCATCGGGCCAGTTCTGCGACAGAGGCGATCAATACCGGTCCGCCGTTTTCTGGCACGACGACGGGCAGAAAGAAGCAGCCCTGCGTTCCGTGGCGCACGGTCTGCAGGACGGCAGCCTTGACAAAGCCCCCGCCACTGAAATCCTGCCCGCACAGGATTTCTGGCAGGCCGAAGACTACCATCAGGACTACTACCGCAAGAACCCCGTGCGTTATAAGTTCTACCGCTTCAGCTGCGGACGCGACCAGCGGCTGGAAGAACTGCACGACAAACGCTGAGCGACAAAAAAAGCAGGCCGGAGAGATATGCCTCCGGCCTGCGTCTGTTACGATGGCAGCTGCGGCGATTCCGCACGCAGCGTGCAAAACGTCGGCAACAGCAGCAGACTGTGTCCTGCGCCGCTCACACCGGACCCGATGGACGCAGCAACGCGGCAGCATTCAGCCGCCGGTCGCCGCTGAAAACCGTAAATACTCCAGTCGTCGCACCGGAACGGCTACTCGTCATAATACTCCGCACGTTCCGCACACGCCGCGTCACGGTCTTCAGCATCTTCATCCGCCCACATATCTCCGGCTGCGCATTTGGGATACAGCCACGACATAAGCAGGTACTCTTCATTACGGTTCAGTTTCCAGTCAGCCAGACTGAGCAGGTCGTATGCATTGCGGATGGCGGACTTGGCCATTTCCTTCACGCTTTCGGGCGAATGTTCGCCGAACCGGTACCCCCCGCGGGCAATGCCCACCAGCAGCCAGTTGACATGTGAGCGTGCCACGGGCAGCCCCTTGCGGACACAACGGTCACGCACATTGCGCGATGTCTGCGTCAGCGAGAAGGCATTTTCCTCCAGTTCATCGGCAATACAGTGCAGCAGGCCCATGAAATGCTCGGGCATCAGTACGGGGTGGTCTGTCTTGCGATGTACCTTTTGCGCAAAATCATAAAGATCCGGATATTTGCTCCTGAACGCGGCGATATTTTCGTCTTCATCCGGCGGTTCGTGTCGCTGCGGGTCGTACAGATAGCCGGGCACCTGCTGTGAATGCGTGTATTCCGTCAGATTCATGCGTTCAAGAAACGGCATGAATTTACCCAATCCCATCCATTCATGGTCCAGTCCCAGCTCTTTACGCACCAGATAGGCCAGAACCGCCAACGGTACGGGTTTGGGCTGCTTCTGCATATAGTTACGCACCACCTGAGCTCCGCGCCGCACCATCTCATCCACATCAGCCGGGCGCACCACTCTGGCCGGATAGCTTTCCGGCTCGGCATCGCGCAGGGCTTCGCCGATAAACATATCTTCGCGTATGCGCCAGGCACTGGCGGCCGCATACGCCGGCGATGTGAACCCCACCGAGAGCACCAGCGTTTTGCGCGCATGTTCGCGCAAGCGTATAAGCAGCGGGGTAAAATCGGCATCGCCGGACAGAATGATGAACTCATCAAAATAGGTGGGGTGCGACAGAGCATCCAGAGCATCTATGACCAGATGGATGTCCGCGCTGGTCTTACCCTGTTTCGTCAGGGGAGGACAGTCTGTGACGCTGAAGGCATTACGAACAAAATGCGGCCTGAAATCTTGAAATATCTGCGGATTAAGATAACAGCACCGTTTAAGTATGCGCCGCCGCACGCCATCGCCATGCAGCATACGCAGCGCATGGTGCTCCAGCCAGCGCATCCAGCGCTGCGGGTCGGTGGCAAAAAGATACCCGTACTGGGGGTCCTGTTCTGCAAGGCGGGTGTAAATGTTATCAAAGTCAACAAACAAAGCACTGTAAACTTCTTTAATACTACCAGATGTTTTCATCGACACTCCAGACAAATAAAAAATAAGCAAGCAACATACATAAGCGGGGGCGTATGCTTATATCAAAGCATATACACCGGGCAAGCGTAAAACAGATACATACCATAGCAGTGTTCCGCCGTCATGACAAACATATCTGCGATACCGCCTGTATCTGCCGGTGGCACCACTGCCCGCGGCTTATGCTGACTGCCGCTCCGCATTCCCGCAACCGGCAGCCTTGTACAGCAATCATGGCCGCAGTGCATCCGGCGCTGTAAGCAACCGCACGCTGACAACATTACTGCAGTGCAACCCGTTATAAAATGATCGGACACTCTCATACAGAATTTCCGCCCCCGCCGGACTGCCATATTATATCATATGCAGCCTGCCCTGCAGCGCGCACTCTGCACGGCAGGCTTTCTTCAGCTGTTTTTTACACACAGCCCGCACGCTGCAATGCAATCCACCCGCGCGTCCCTTTTCTGCAGCACACAAAAAAGCGCCGCAGCGGAATTTCCGCTGCGGCGCCGGATTACGCCGGAACACAGACAGGCGGGCCGCTAGCGCCCTGCCGCCTTGACCGCCACGGCCTCGTGCTTCAAAAAACTTCCTGTAACAGAAGCCGGATCGGCCATGATTTCTTCGGGAGTACCGCTGGAAACAATACGCCCTCCGTATTCACCCCCGCCCGGCCCCAGATCGATGACAGTGTCCGCCGCCATGATGACATCGGTGTTATGCTCGATGACAACCACCGTGGCACCTCTGTCCACCAGCTGATGCAGCACCCGGATAAGTTTGCCGACCTCGTGCATGTGCAGACCTGTTGTCGGTTCGTCAAGAATATACAGCGTGCCGGGCAGACTGCGTTTGCCCAGTTCCCGCGAAATCTTGATCCGCTGGGCCTCGCCGCCGGACAACGTGGTGGCAGGCTGCCCCAGCCGCAGATATTCAAGCCCCACATCCTCAAGCACGGCAAGCCGTCTTTCAAGCGCAGGGTAATTTTCAAAAAACGCCTTTGCCTGACGCACAGTCATGCCCAGCACATCGGCAATGTTCATACCCTTGTAACGGACTTCAAGCGTTTCATGGTTATAGCGCTTGCCACCGCATACATCGCAGGTCACATAGATATCGGGCAGAAAATGCATCTCCACACGTATCTGCCCGTCGCCGCCGCAGGCTTCGCACCGCCCGCCGCGCACGTTGAAGCTGAACCGCCCCGGTTTGTAACCGCGTTTGCGGGCATCGGGCGTCATGGCAAAAATATTGCGGATTTCATCAAATATCTTTGTGTAGGTGGCGGGGTTGGAGCGTGGAGTACGCCCGATGGGCGTCTGGTCGATGGCCACCAGCCGTTCGATGTTCTCCAGCCCGTCTATGCCCCGTATCTGCCCGGGGCTGTCCACTTTGATGGACTGATGCAGTGCGATATGCTTGTACAGCGAATCAACCACAAGCGAGCTTTTGCCCGATCCGGAAGGACCGGTGACGCAGGTAAGCGCCCCCAGAGGAATTTCACAATCGATATCCTGCAGATTGTTGGTGGTCACCCCGCGCAGGACAATGCTGCCGCTGCCCTGCCGCCGCTTTTCCGGCAGCGGGATGGTCATCTCGCCCCGCAGATAGCGGGCCGTCAGCGAATCCGAATCGCTCAGCAACGACTTCACACTGCCGTTGAACACTATTTCGCCGCCGAGCATTCCCGAACCGGGGCCCAGTTCCACCACCGTGTCGGCTTCCAGAATGGTGGCTTCGTCGTGTTCCACCACAAGTACGGTATTGCCCCTCTTCTGCAGGCTGCGCAGCGTACGGATGAGCCGCTCATTATCCTTGGGGTGCAGGCCGATGGAGGGTTCGTCCAGCACATAGGTAACCCCCACAAGACCGGATCCCAGCTGCGAAGCCAGCCTGATGCGCTGAGCTTCTCCGCCGGACAGCGTGGACATGTTGCGGCCCAGCGAAATATAATCAAGCCCCACATTCTCCATGAACCCGAGGCGGTGAGTCAGTTCCTTGAGCAGCGGCTCGGCAATGACCGCCTGCGATTGTCTGAAATCACGCCCGCGCAGCCATTCAAGCGCACGGGTTATGGACAATGAGCAGAACTGCGAAATATTCAGATCGTCCACTCGGACGGCCAGTGCTTCCGGTTTCAGCCGCGCGCCGTCACATGCCGGACACGGATGCGACTGCCGGTACCGCGAAAGTTCGTCACGCCACTGGCTGCCCAGCTGCATTCCCCTTTCCAGCAGCAGAACCACTCCCGGCCAGCCGGTCTCCTTTTCTCCGTGAAACAAGGCATTCCACGCCTTTTCGGAATACTCGCGAAACGGCGTGTCGGCAGCAAACCCCAGTTCTTTGCCCAGCGCTTCAAGAGCAGGTTTGTACCGCTCGAATACTTTAGGATTTTTCCACGGCAGCAGGCCGCCGGACGCAAGCGACAGGCCCTTGTTGGGGGCGAGAAGATTGGGCTCGAAATAATCGATGCTGCCTATACCGGAACACCGCGGACACGCCCCTTGCGGGCTGTTGAATGAAAAAAGCTGCGGGCTGAGCGGCGGCAGGCTGAGCTTGCAGGTGGGGCACACAGATTCGGTGCTGTGCACCTGTTCTGCCCCGCCGGGAATACTGACGATAAGTCGCCCCTCGCCAAAACGCAGAGCCAGTTCCACAGAATCCGCAAGGCGTCCCCGTATGCCGTCTTTAAGCACCAGCCGGTCCACCACCAGATCAATGGAATGCTTTTTGTTTTTTTCAAGAGCCGGCACCTCGTCCAGCGTCATAACTTCGCCGTTCAGCCGGACACGCACAAAGCCTTGTGCTTTCAGCCTTTTAAGCCTGTCTGCATGCGTTCCCTTCTGGTGTTCCACCAAAGGCGCCATGACCATGAACTTGGTGCCCTGCTCCATGGACAGAATATCGGCGATGATCTCGTCCGCGGCACGCGCGGCAATGGGCTTGCCGCACTTGGGGCAATACATCATGCCCAGCCGGGCATAAAAAACACGCAGAAAGTCGTACACCTCGGTCACTGTTCCTACTGTGGAACGCGGGTTACGCGAAGTGGACTGCTGTTCCAGCGATATGGCCGGAGACAACCCCTCGATCTTATCCACATCAGGCTTGTCCATCTGGGGCAGAAACTGACGCGCATAGGCGGAAAGCGATTCCACATAACGCCGCTGCCCTTCGGCATAGACAAGGTCGAACGCAAGGGTGGATTTGCCCGAACCGGACGGACCGCAGACTACGACCAGTTCGTCTCTGGGAATATCCAGCGTCAGGTTTTTCAGGTTGTGCTGACGGGCACCTTCTATATGAATGCAGGGTTTGCTCATGAATTCTCCGTGTGCGCATTAAGCGGCGCCCTGAGAATATTCCGGCGCCGGACGCTTAATGATAATGCCTTACAATAGAAGAGCAAGGGATGAATGTTTTTTATTTGTGTCCGCCATCAAAAGCCCGCACCACAGGGACTCCGGCCTGTCCCGTGCCGGTGCACCGCATCGGACGGCACGCAAAAAACTGTACAGCGCGCAGAAAGACACGGGCGCGCAATACGCGCGCCCGTGAGCATAGCAGAAAGTTCAGCCGCCGCACCAGCGGCGCTACATGAAAAAGTAGGAAAGAACGCCTGCGTAAACCAGCGAGGGCAACAGGTTGGAAAGAGGGATGCGCTTGACGTCCAGAAGACCCAGCGCAATGCCCAGAATCATCAGGCCCCCGGTTGCAATAATCTCATTCATCATTGCCGGAGTGAGCATGGGCTGGAGCACACCCGCAAACAGGGTGAGCGCCCCCTGATAAAGAAAAACGGGAACGGCGGAAAATAAAACGCCGGAACCGAAACTGGCCGCCAGCGGTACAGAGGCAAAGCAATCCAGAATGGACTTGGTGTACAGCAGTGTCCGGTCTCCGCGCAGTGCCTCGTCAAACGGCCCCAGTATGGCCATGGAGCCGATGACAAAAAGCAGCGTGGCAGAAACAAACCCGTCAACAAAACGTAAATTGTTTGATTTCAGGCGCTTTTTAAGACGCTCGCCCAGACTGTTCAGTCCCCGTTCAATCTGAAGCAGTTCTCCCGTGATGCCACCCAGAAGAATACTGAACACCAGAATCAGAGGGTTCTGGGTTTTCAGCGCCATCTGCATGCCGATAACCAGCGTCGCCAGCCCCAGACCACAGAAAACAATGTACCGCACCCTCTCGGGCAGACGGTTTCCCAGCAGCATGCCGGCGCAGCTGCCCAGCACTATGGCAATAAGGTTAACCAGCGAACCAGTAGGAAAAACCACGTCGAGCCCCCGCAGTTAAAAATGGCACATTCAGCCTGCCCGCATGCAGAATCAACGAGTTCTGATAGCGCAAACCATCGGGGAAATAAACAGGAAATCCCTGCAGCCGCGGCGGACAACCGCAGAAGCCCTTTCCACGACAAGCCATGCGGCAAACAAACCGGCCCCGGTCTGATGCCGCACCGTTTCGGTTTTATATCACCTTTTGCACAGCTATAAGACAACAACATGTTATTCTTATCCTTTCCACAGCGCGAGCCGCGTCTCCGGCCCTGAAACCGAATCACATACAACACGCGTTCCCTGCCTTTTTTACCATCCGGTTATTGACAGCTGCATGCTCTCCATCCTATTAGAACCGTCTCGCATTTGCCGGGATGGTGGAATTGGTAGACGCAGCGGACTCAAAATCCGCCGGTGGCAACACCTTGCGAGTTCGAGTCTCGCTCCCGGTACCAGAAATGAAATAAGGCACTTACAGTCAAAAACTGTAGGTGCCTTTTTCTGTTCCACGGAGTAAAACAGCAACATTGCCATTTTGCCCCGCATTTTTATGGAAGACAGTCACATCAACTGCAGATCCGGCAGACATATCTGCCGGCTGTCAGCGGCTATGGCGCAAACTGCGCCAGTACGTGGTCGACAAACAGGCGCACCCGCATGGGGAGCTGTCTTGATCCCATCACCAGATTCACATCATGAACAAACCCGCCGCTCCAGTCGGGAAGCAGGCGTACAAGCCGCCCCGCCTTTTCATCCGGCCGGGCGCGCTCTTTACGCAGCAGGGCCACTCCGTGACCGGCCAGCAGAAAATCGCGGCACATCTCTACAGAGCTGAAACTGTATCGGGGCACAACATCCACAGTCACCTGCCGGCTGCCATTGTGCATGGGCCACCGCCCGCCGAAACGCTGCAGCACAATGCAGGGCATGCGATGCAGGTCGTCGGGGTCGCGGGGCATCGGATAGCGTTCAAGCAATAAAGGCGAGGCATACAGAAAAGGTTCTATGGTCAGCAGCTTGCGTGTGACCAGAGCAGGCGCAATGGCGTTTCCGGTAACAAAAGCCACATCAAAGGGGGCGGTGCGCATATCCACGGGATGGTCCTGAAACGTCAGCTCAAGACTGATGTCCGGCCATCTGGCTGCAAAATCAAGAAGCACTTTTTTAAGCAGTCCGTCGTAAAGATCAAGAAACATGCATACCCGCACCAGTCCGGAAGGCTTTTGCATATTCAGCACCACAGAATCATACGCCTTCTGCACTTCTTCCAGCACAAAACCGCAGCGGTCCAGCAGGTACGCACCGTTGTCCGTCAATTCGACATTACGCGTATCGCGGTAAAAAAGCAGAACCCCCATACGCTTTTCCAGCAATTTGATACGCCTTGAAAGCGTGGAAACACCTATACCCAGCGCCTCAGCTGCCTTGGAAAAACTTTTCTGCCGGGCCACTTCCACCAGCAACGGCACGTCGTTCAAAAAGTCCTGCACTATTATGCCCACCATCGGAAAAGAGTTTTCTGCAAGCGTTGTTTATTTTATCCATGAGCATGGTATGAAAGGGCATACTGAAAAGCAATCATCTCCGGAGCCAACTTTCACAATAAAACAAGGAGACGATATGACGATGCAACCGGTACTCGACGGCACAGCCACCTTCATGGAACATCTCGGTCTGAATGAAGAGCCTCTGGGAGTATATTACTCTGATGATAAGCCGGAGAATGCGTTCGGCCCTAAAACGGGTGTTCCCATTTCGCGCGAACTGGAAGAAAGCGGAAAGCTGGATATGCGGGAAGTTATGAAGTCGTTCACCTGTGTCATGGGCAGCATATGGCTGGCCAGAAAAAAGCACGGCGCGGCTTTCATCTCGCAGACAGAGTACGGCTGTCCGGGCGGAGTGTATTACTGCGCCATGCTTCAGCCTCATCTGCGGTTCATTGAGCACTATGTTTCCACGGGGTTTGAAGGCACCCCGCTGCAGGGGGAGCGGTATATGCCCGACCCCGACGCCATGCGCAACTTCATTCTTCGTGTGGCACCACGCAAAGCTCCTGCCCGCTACTGCATATTCAAACCGCTGTCGCTGTTCAGTGCTCAAGAAAAACCTGAGTTCATCATATTCTTTGCCCGCCCTGAAGTGCTGACCGGCCTGTTCACACAGACTGTTTTCACCACAGGCGATATGGATTGCGTGGCCTCACCTTTCGGCGCAGGCTGCACCAACATACTCGGATGGCCCTTGTACTATAAAGAAAAAGGCATCGAAAAAGCAGTCATCGGCGGATTTGATCCTTCAGCACGAAAATTTATGAAAACAGATGAGCTGACATTCACCGTTCCGCTGAGCTTATACGAAAAGATGCTGGCTGCGCTTCCGGAGTCCATGTTTACCCATGAGACAGACTGGAAAAACGTCCGCAAAAAAGTAGCCCGCAGTGCAAAAGCATGGGGCGAAGAAGAGTAGAACACGGGTCTTGCCCGCAAACGCGCTATATCCGTGCAGGCCTGCACCACAGTGGTGCAGGCCTGCATCAACCGCCCACGGTATAGGTTTTTCTTATATCATCAACCACCATATAACATTCAGGGTCCACATTGCGGGCAATGCGGGCCACTTCCCCGGCCTGACGTCTGCGCACCTGCACAAACAGCAGATTTACAACACCATCCCGCCCCTGTCCGTCAAAAACCGTCACGCGAAAACCGGCATCGCGCAGCGTGCAGGCAACCGGCCCACCTTCGCGTGTAAACACGCGCACCACCTGTTCGCCAATCTTAAACACCCCCTCCAGCGTGATGCCTGCATAAGTTCCCGACGCAAACCCCAAGGCAAACGCCAGAGATGTCACCGGATCGCTGACCGCACCGATGACGCGTGAAACGGCATACACCCAGATAACGGCTTCGAAAAACGCCACGCTGAACGCCAGCAGACGGCGGCCGCGTATAATCATTACATGTCTGATGGTGCCCAGACATACATCGCACAGACGTGCGATGAAAACAGCCAGCGCAGTCAGCAGACTTGCTGCGGTAATCATATTCACTCCTTCTGCCTGCATTCTCGGCCGCACAAAACCCCGCTGCCTGAAATGCAGCCGGAATGCATAACGCTCTGCAATGTACATAGAAAAACAAAAAGGAAAAAGACGAGAAGTCTTTTCGCGGGCAAAAGACTTAATCTGCATGATATCATCAGGCAACAATCATGGCAACACCGCGCAATGTTTTATCCCGAAACCGGTATAAAACTCTGTGTAACATTCCTTGAACGTCTGAAACTGTCACCATCGTGAATCACTTTTAAAAACAAAAAAAGTGTGTGTTGATTATTTTTTATGAAAGCTAGCAAGATATTTTTCATATTATATATCGATATCAAATCAACAGAAACACCCTAATGACTACATATCGTTTTATCATATGCTGCCAGTCTTTTTGCAAAGCAGAACATGTCATACAAATGATACAACCAAGACTTTGCGTTAATCATCTGCAATGCATAAGTGCCCGCCATCCATAAAGCACACAGCCATAACCACCGTCATCTCCTTCTCCATGGTACTGTCCTCCAGCCGGGCATGCTACCCGCACAAACAGCACAATGTCTGAATCCGGTCCGGCCCGTACAAAACCGCCCCTCTGAGTGCAGCGCATGTCCCGCCATGCGGCACAACCATGCCAGACTCTCATCACCAAACCTGTTCAGCACGTAATGGCAGTTTGCGCCTCATCTGCCCTGACTGCCCCCTTTTTCATGCCCGAAATAAAAACGTTCCACGACCACAACAGGCAGTACACAACAACAGCAACAAAGCGTCAATACAATGCACTTTGCACAATTCTTACCATACAACACATGTACAACAACCTAAAACCATATCATAACGAATCTAAAAGAACTTATGTATGCAAATGCACACCAAAAACAAAATCTCCCTCAGTATTATGAAGCCACACTCCACGACAAGAAACCGTACGTTAAAAAAATCACAATCAAAAAAAGAGTCTTCACCTTGAACATCAAAACTTTAAAAACTTGTCCCACTATTGCCACAACATAAAAAGAGGAGTAGACATGCCAGCCTCTGCGTTCATCGCATATCATTTCAGGAGGCCTTAAATGCATTCTCAAAATGTGGCCTCGGACAGGGAAGGGTTCCTGCCCAAGGCCATTTCTGTTCTCCGTCAGGGATATTCCCGCCAGAACTTCCTGCGCGACCTCGGCTCCGGTGCCACCGTGGGCATAGTCGCCCTGCCGCTGGCCATGGCGTTTGCCATCGCTTCCGGCACCACGCCCGAAAAAGGACTTTTTACCGCCATCGTCGCAGGCTTTCTTATCTCTGCGCTGGGCGGCAGCCGCTATCAGATAGGCGGCCCCACGGGTGCGTTTGTCGTCATCATTTTCAACATCATCTCCAGACACGGTTTTGACGGCCTGCTGCTGACCACCATAATGGCCGGAATCATCCTTATTATTTTCGGTGTGTTGCGACTCGGAACCCTGATCACATTCATTCCCTATCCTGTGACCACCGGCTTTACCGCAGGCATCGCACTGCTCATATTTTCATCACAGATAAACGATTTTCTGGGCATGCGGCTTGATGTGATACCCCCGGACTTTATCGGAAAATGGCAGGCATACTTCGGACATGCTGGTGCCATTGATCCGGTAACCGCAGCTGCCGCCCTGCTGACGCTGGGTATCATCATCGGCGTACGGCAGTTTGTTCCCCGCATTCCCGCTCCGGTTGCGGCCGTGGCAGCCGTATCAGTGCTAGCAGCCGCGTGCGGCGCGCCTGTGGAAACAATCGGCAGCAGATTCGGCGGCATACCGCAGACACTGCCGTCATTTGCCCTGCCCGACTTTTCATGGGCGCAAGTACGCATACTGCTGCCCGACGCGCTTACCGTGGCACTGCTGGCCGGCATTGAATCGTTGTTGTCGTGCGTGGTGGCCGACGGCATGACAGGCAGCCGGCACAACGCCAACACTGAACTGGTAGCACAGGGCACGGCAAACATCGCATCCGCACTTTTCGGCGGCATTCCCGCCACAGGCGCCATTGCCAGAACAGCCACAAACATCAGATCGGGCGCTTTCTCGCCTGTCTCGGGCATGATTCACTCTGCGGTACTGGTACTGTTTGTACTGCTGCTGGCTCCGGCCGCGGGGTACATTCCGCTGGCATGCCTCGCCGCCGTACTTGTTGTGGTGGCGTGGGACATGAGCGAAATTCACAAATTCATGCGCCTGCTGCGCGCCCCGAAGCCTGATGTGCTGGTCATGTGCCTTACATTCGGACTTACAGTGGCCGTCGACCTTACCGTGGCCGTCAATGTGGGAGTTGTTCTGGCTTCTTTGCTCTTCATGCAGCGCATGAGCAAAGTCACGCGCATCCGCGAATCAGATGGCGAGCCTGCCGCCGAGACATGGGCTGAAGAAGAACCCGTAAGTGATGTCCCGCAGGGGGTGCGCATCTATGAAATTGACGGGCCATTCTTCTTCGGTGTGGCTGATAGGTTTAAAAGCGTTCTTGATATCATGGAAAAATCACCGGCCGTCTTTATATTGCGCCTGCGCAAAGTGCCCACAGTAGACTCCACGGCCATCAACGCTCTGGAACTGCTGCATGCCCGCTGCAAAGCCAACGGAACAGTGCTGCTGCTTTCCGGCCTGCGCAAGGCCCCGCTGCAGGAATTACAGCGGCTCGGAACACTGGACATTATCGGCCGCCGCAACATTATGCCGGACATAAACGCAGCCCTTGAACGGGCACGCGCCATCACCGGCACACATGACAGGACACGCAGGCAGCCGGACCGCCACAGCTCATCCGGCCGCACCGCTTCTTCCCTTTCCTGACAATAATAAAGCGCTCCTTAGGGGGCGCTTTATTATTACAGTCCGCCCCGCGGCATCCGGCAGCATATCTCTGTGCACTGCACTCGCCGGCATAAGACCTCCGGCACGCCTGCAGGATGCCCGCCCGCAAGCACAACAGCATTTTTCCGGCGGGAATGCACTGCGCAAAAAAAGCAGGCCCTGTTTCCAGAGCCTGCCGTTTGCTGTCCGATATACGCGCTGAATAATGTTACGCGTTTTTCTTTTTCATGCGGGAATAAACCCCGAGAGCAAGTATGCCCATACCCATGAGGCCCAGAGTGGCAGGTTCGGGCGCAGGAGTGGGTTGCTGACGATGGCTGATGGAAAAATACGAATCCACGGAGGTTTTAGAATTTTCCGGTGTAAGCCAGCCATAGTAGGTTATGCTTTTGTCCAGCTTCAGTGCTTCGACATACGAATCGGGTATGATGCCGTAGCTGCTGCTGAAATCCAGCGTATACCACTCACCGTCGTATTCAAACCCTTCTGTTGTCACCCCGGGATTGGTCAGGATGAACACATCGCTGGTAAGTCCGCCGTTGTTAGGTGTTTCGTAAAAGTCAAATTCAAGAAAGGTGGTAAGAGCTTTTTTCTCTCCATAATACGGATCCAGAGCCCACAGAGCCAGTTCGGCTTTCACCCTGCCGGAGGTCAGAGTATCAGTTGTCACGGGCATGTTGGTATGGGTCATGGTGGTTGCATAGGCAGCATCACCATCAGTATCAACATTTCCCCATGTATAACTTGTCAGTTTGATGCTGCTGCGCTTTTCCCAAGAACCCCAGCTGAGATCTGTGTAGGCTCTTTCACCATCAATCTTCTGGCGCCCCCAGTAACCCACGTTTCCGTTACGGCCGGACATTTCCCAGTCGGTGAAACCGATATGGTATGAGTATTGCCAGCTGTTGACCACAGCTGCAGACGCAGCAGATGCCACAAGAATACCCGCCGCAAAGACGGCGCACGCAAAAAGAGCACGAATTTTCATGAGCTGATTCCCCCCAGCTTTTAGTAGCCACCCGTTGCAGGCGGCATATCTGACAAGCAATCGCCGTGCCTGTATATTTTTTCCATATAGCGTCAACAGGTTACCACTATGTACTACATCGGAAAACCCATCGGAAACTGTAATACTTTTCGACACCTTCGCATGCATTATACCACAAATTGACAGCCGGGCAATACCTGAGACTTGTTGGTCAGGCAGTGGCGGTGACAGCCCGGCACCGCCTGCGGGAAAAAGTACGCGCGTTACAGCCTGCACCGGCCTTACGGGCTTCTTACAGCACTGCCCCCGCCTGTCACCACACATAACGCCTGCTGTTCCGGAAAAAACGGCATCAAACGCACACCGCATTGTACCGGTGTATCTCCATGGTTTCGCGCACATGGCAGCAGCATAAAAAAAGGCAGGCTCTGCCATCAGAGCCTGCCGGTATGCGGTGCGACAGGTTCATCAGGAACGCTTCGCAACATTTCTTTTCATACGGGAATACACGCCAAGAGCCACCAGCCCCAGCCCCATGAGCCCGAGCGTTGCAGGCTCCGGCGCAGGTGTGGGTTGCGGCCGATGCGTGATGGTAAAGCTGGTGTCCACCGTAGTGTCTGCATTTTCAGGAGTCAGCCAGCCGTAGTACGTGATGGATGTGTCCAGCCCCAGAGCTTCGATGTAGGACTCGGGGATGACACCGTAACTGCTGCCGAAATCAAGCGTGTACCACTCTCCGCCGTATTCGAAGCCTTCGGTGGTCACCCCGGGGTTGGTCAGAATGAACACGTCATCAGTAAGCAGCCCGTTATTGGGGGTCTCATAAAATGCAAATTCCAGAGCCGTGGACAACGCTATTTCTGAGCCATGGTACGGATCAAGAGCTCTCAGTTCGAGCATGGCCTTGACGGTACCGGATACCAGCGACCCGCCGTAAGTGGGCGAGTTGCTGTGCGTCATGGACATGGCATGCGCGGCATCACCGTTGGTGTGCACAATACCGCTGGTTCCGCTGTCCAGCGAGATTCCGCTCCAGCCGTTCCAGTTATCGCCCCAGTACAGATTCTTGTAGGCCTTCTCGCCATCTATCCAGGTTTTTCCCCACTTAGAAGGTCTGGTCCAGCGGTCGGACATTTTCCAGTCGGTAAAACCGGCGTTGTAGGTGTAGCCCCACGAAGTAACCACGGCAGCAGAAGCAACGGCCGCAAAAAGAAGATTGAAAACAAGAATACCAGTTATTGTAACAATACGAGTGTGCATAACAGCTTCCTTACACAAATAGTAATGAGTTCTTTCCTCGGTAGAGGCACACTGGTTAAGCAAACAGCGTTCCATGCAATCTAACACAATCTAATCTAACATGTTAGGCAAAACCCTACCCATGATTGACTGTATTTTAACTGTAAATAAATCCGACACCAGTTATAACTACCGACATCACCCCCGACAGGAGCAGACACTCATTCCGGATTTTGTGCACAAAAAAAGCGGCCCGCAGGCGGACCGCTTGGCAGATTCAGCACTTGCAGCAACTCAGCTTTTTTTGCGGCGCTGCCACAGAGCGTATCCGCCCATGGCCAGCATACCCAGTCCCATAAGCCCCATTGTTGCGGGCTCCGGAGCATGCGCGGGCTGGGGCATCACATGCGAAATTGAAAAGCTGGTGTCCACCACGGTACTGTCAAATTCCGAGGTAACCCATCCATAATATGTAAGTCCCGTATCCAGCCCGATCCGCTGAATGTAATATTCCGGAATAACGCCGAAGCTCCCGCCGAAGTCCAGCGTGTACCACTCACCGTCATACTCAAAACCTTCAAAGGTGACCTGCGGATTGTTCAAAATAAACACATCGCGGCTCATTCCTTCAAATATGGACTTTTCATAAAAGCTGAAATCAAGTTCGGTGGAAAGCGTTGCAGGCTCACCCGCCACAGGCTCCAGCGCCTGAAGTTCAAGTACGGCTTTCACCGTGCCGGAGACAAGCGCGCTTGTTGTCCATCTGTTGTAGTGCGTCATGGTCATGGCTGCGGCAGGCGCACCGCCTGTGTTCACCACACCGGAAACAGGTGCGTTGAGTTCAATGCGGGACTGAAACAAGGGAAGCAGGCTGGAGCCCCACCAGAGGGTATGGTAGCCGGTCTCGCCGTTCAGATTGACCGGTCCCTTCACCCCGCCGGAGTCTCCGGACTGTGCCCATGTCCAGTCCACAAAACCGGCATCATAAGAATACTGCCAGGAAGTTACCACCCCGGCCGATGCTGACGAAACAAAGATAAGCGTCACAACAAGCACCATTGCAATCCGACAGACAGTTTTCATGATTCACTCCTGTTACCCTGTACTCTAACGCTACCAAGCCTTCGATATAACAGAAGCAATAGCGGTTCCAAATCGACAATACAAAATTAAAACAACATGTTAACATTGGAATCGGCAAAGAACAAAAAAATGTAAAAAAAAACGACACATCTTATAATATAAAATAGCCCTTACATTACAGACTGATAACAAACTGAGAAGATAAAGACAGCTGTCGATTATAATTACACCAGTAAAAATACCTGACACTGCCCTGCCTGTACCCGCAGCAAAAACAAAAAGCCCCCGCCGCAAAAACGGCAGGGGCTTACAGAGCTTGTCTTGGCTGTCTGGTGTCACCGGAGGTACTGGCCGCCCGGTGGCGCCGACAGGAGCACATCCAGACTGGCCTGTAAAACTATTCGAGGGTGATGACAGGGCCGTTGAAGCTTACAGAAACGATTTCGTAATGTATTTTTCCTCTCGGGGCGTCCACCACAACTTCGTCGCCTTCCTCTTTGCCCAGAACAGCTTTGGCAACAGGAGAAAGAACCGAGATGCTGCCTTTCACATAGTCAGTCTCGTCGGGACCCACCAGAGTATACACCCGCATTTCACCGGTTTCGAGGTCTTCCAGCTCTATGGTGGCACCATAGGTCACACGCTCGCCGCCAAGCGTTCTCATATCAATGACATTGAAGCGGGCCATGCGGGATTCGATGTTGCCGATACGCGCTTCAAGCATGCCCTGACGCTCACGGGCGGCATCATAGCCTGCGTTTTCGCTCAGGTCGCCTTCTTCGCGTGCTTCCTTGATGGCCTGAATCACTGCGGGACGTTCCTGCTTCAGCCTTTCAAGATCTCGTTTAACCAGTTCAAAGCCTTCAACTGAAATCGGGATGCTGCTCATGTTTGATTCCTTGACATTTCTCGATAGTTTTTTGCCAACGACAATAAGAAAAAACGCCACGCGGCCCATGGGTCGCGAGGCTGTTCGACACTGTCCGAAACAGGTGTTGGCAACCTGAGGGGTAGAACAGAGTTCACCGGAGGTCAAGCCCCGTTCGCAAAATATTTCCTCTAACAGTAAACCGTTTTTCCTGTTTGCGCAGGCAATTCATGGCTGTTCAGGGCATATGATTCATGTTACGTCACAGCCGTAACCGTCGCTTTTTGCAACACGCCTGCGTGCAGCGGCCCGGAGCCGCGCCGCTGACCTTCCACACATGAGGCAAACCGCCGTGACCGGCCCGGACTCGTTATTGCCGCTTATCAAGCTGGCTGCCGCTTTCATCATCATGCTGCTCGCCATCCGCTTCAGGGTGAATCTGGGACTTTCCATTATCAGCGGCGGTGCCGCCGTAGGGCTGTTTTTCGGTCTGGCTCCTGATATGTGGCTGCCCACGGTATTCACGGGGCTGACCAGCCCGCAGACCCTCATGCTGGCGGCCATAGTGCTGCTTATCCTGCTGCTCAGCGATGTTCTGGAAAAATCAGGCCAGACCCTGCGTCTTATGGATGCGCTGTCCGGCTATCTGAAAAACCCGCGCCTGCGGCTGGTTTTCTTCCCCATGCTTATAGGACTGCTGCCCATGCCGGGCGGTGCTGTTTTTTCGGCCCCCATGATAGGTGCCGTGGCCAGCCGCATGCAGGTTTCAAAAGACACGCTGGCTGCGCTCAACTACTGGTACCGGCATGTATGGGAAACATGGTGGCCGCTGTATCCGGGCATCATTCTGGCGGCATCGCTCTCGGGCATTCCCATAACCACCATCTGCGCCTTCGGTTTGCCGGGCATGGCAATCATGCTGGCCGCAGGATGGTTTTTCATGCTGAGACCGGCGGTACTTTCTCTTCCGCCTGCCACGGTGCAGACAGACAGTACCGTGACGGCAAGCACGCCGAAAGCGGTTCTGCGTCAGGGGCTGCCTTTGCTGGTGGCCATCGGCGGTTCTGTGCTGCTTGAAACGGTACTGGCTTTTTCAGCGCAGGGCATTCCTTTTGAATCAGGCGTCATTGCCGCACTGGCTGCAGGCATACTGACTGCAGCCGTACAGAATAAAGGCAGCGCCGGTATTCTGGCGGCATCGCTGCGCCACAGACATCTGTGGCAGATGGTGCTCGTCATTGCCGCCATATTTGTTTTCAAGGAGATGCTGAACACCACAGGGGCGGTACATCAGCTGGCACAGCTGGCAGGCGGACGCACAGCCCTTACGGTAAGCTGTATTTTCATGCCTTTTATTGTCGGGGCGGTATCGGGCATTACCATGGCCTATGTGGGGGCCACATTTCCTCTTATCGTGTCACTGGCCGTTCAGGCCGGTCTGCAGGATTCTCTGACAGCCTATGTCATGCTGGCCATATTTTCCGGATTCACCGGCATCATGGCAACGCCGCTGCATGTCTGCTTTGTGCTCACGTGCCAGTATTTTCACTGCACCCTGAGCAAAGCGTGGCGCCATGTGGCACTGCCCTGCCTGCTGCTGTTCTGCAGCGGACTTGTATACCATGGCCTGCTGCTTTTATGGCTCAAGCCCTGAACCTCAGCGCCACGAACGCCGCTGCATGCGCCGCAGGATGACTCTGCTTTTGGCTGTGACATAACCGGAATCCGAAACCGGAGAATACCGCCGCGGCGCCGGAAGCACTGATGCCAGACGGGCGCTTTGCGCCGGTGAGAGCGCCGCCGGTTCGACACCGAAAAAATGTCGTGAAGCCGCATTGATTCCGTAGATGCCGTCGCCCCATTCTATGACATTCAGGTAAATTTCCAGTATACGCCGTTTTGACAGCGTGGCTTCAAGCCGCCATGTAAGCAGGGCTTCTTTCAGCTTGCGGCTCAGGGTTCTGTCGGGTGACAGATACAGATTTTTGGCAAGCTGCTGAGAAATGGAGCTGCCCCCCGCGGCAAGCCGCCCCTCCCGCAGGTTGCGCAGAAAAGCCTGACGCATGCCTTCCGTATCAAACCCCTCATGATCCCAGAAGCGGTCATCTTCGGCTATGGTCACAGCCCGTACCAGCCACGGAGAAATCTGCCCCAGAGGTACCCACCGCAGCTTGGGAACCGGACGCTCCGCCAGCGACTCTCTGAACCTCATGTATTCGGTTGCTGCGGGATTTTCTTTTTTCAGCACGGCAACATCCGGCCAGAAAGCGAAACGCAGCACATCGGCGGCCATCACCGGCAGCACCACCAGCGCAGCCAGCACAAACGTTTTCAGCACACGGCGAACTGTCACCCCCGCATCACCCATACACGCTCCTGCATAAAAGGCGTTGCACACGCACACGGCGTAGCGTACTTTCCCTGTAGTATAGCATAGTTTTGAATATACGCCACCATCAGCCATCCGGACGCAAAAAAAAGCCCCGGTTGAGGACGGGGCTTTTCTGCGGCACCTTCGTGACCGGGATTATGACACTCAGGATGCGCGTTGCAGCACCGGAGGAGGATCCGCGCTGCCGGTAATATGGATGACAGGATCGCGTCGGGCTGCGCTGTCCGGACAAGGCGGAAGCGCAGCCGGCACAGTTGCTTCACAATCCGGCTGTCACGCTTTCGTTATATGGCATATCAACACACCAAAGCAACAAAAAAGAAAGTCAAACTTTCATTTTTTTTCATTTTCACACATTCAAGCCCTGTTATAGTTCACAAACGAAAAACAGCGCTTACTTGTGCCGGAAACTAATCATTTTCCGGAAGCCGGCACACGGCTAGTATCATGACAGCACTGCTTCCATTCCAGATGCGGCTATTTTTTATGAAAAAACACTTTTTTCCGGTAATCATGGGGCTGGTCAGCCTCATCGCCTTTGTGGCAGCCATGGCGGGGTTCGATTTCACCACCGCCTCGGAATACGCTGCGCAGTTCAGCCGGCAGCAGGCTCTGCAGGTGCGCGTGGCAACCAACGCCATAGAAGACCAGCTGGACATGATTTCCGCATCCGGCGCATCACTTGCTGGGCATGCCCGCTTTGCCATCGACTACGGTGCCACATATCAGGCAAAGCTGCTCAGCGCGCACATCACAAGACAGCCGAACATCCTTGCCTATGTTCTTATGGATACCCCGCACAGCCTTAAAAGCGTGGAGCTGGCTTCCGTCCCGCTTTCCATGGAAGCCGCGGCATACGCGCAGGAATGGATAACGCAAAACTGGAGCAACGCCCCCGAACAACTGGCCGGCAACCTGCTCAAAGCTCCCCTGCACATCACCCCCGAACACCAGCTTGCAGGACTGCTTTATCCTTTTTCGGACGGCAAAAAGCTGCTGGGCATGTCTGCCACGGTTGTCAGCCTGACACGGATAATCAAGCGGTATGTGGCCGACCTGCATGTGGACAACATAGGGCAAGGCTACCTGCTGGCGGATGACGGCACACTGCTTTTCGACCCTGACAGCAACAACATCGGCAAAAACATATTTACCCATATCTATGAAAACGCACCGGAACGGATGCATGTTTTCCGGGAAGTGCTGGCAGCCAGATCCGGCAGCGGCATCTTTGACTTTCCCGACACGGAAAACAGCAAAGCCCAGCAGATGCTGCTGGCGTGGGACACGGTCGATTTCGCAGGACGCAGGCTCAAGGTCTGTCTGGCCGTATCGGGCGATACCGTCAACGAGGTAATGCAGCGTCAGGCCCGCTGGCGCATCGCCGCGGGGGTACTGTTTCTGGTGGGGCTGGTGCTGGCAAGCACACTCATCATCTACCGGTCGGGGCTTGCCAAAGTGCGGGAAAATGAAGAGCGCCTGCAGATGGCTCTTACCGGCAATCAGGACGGGCTGTGGGACTGGAACATACCGGACGGCAGAGTTTACTATTCTCGCCGCTGGAAAGAAATAATGGGACTTGAAACCGACCAGCAGCTGTCATCGCCCGAAGAATGGTCATCGCGCATTCACCGCGCCGACAAAGAAGAGGTGACAGCCCACCTGCAGGAGCATCTGCGGGGCGGTGTCCCTTACTTTCAGACAGAGCACCGTGCGGTGCGCGCCGACGGGGCTGTCATCTGGGTGCTGGAACGCGGAGCCGTCATAAGCCACGACCGCGAAGGGAAACCCGCCCGTCTGGTAGGCACCACCACCGATGTAACAGCGCGGCGGCAGGCCATGATGGAACGCGACATGCTGTTCCGCAACTCCATAGACCTGCTGGCCATCACGGATGTTGAAGGCAACATACTTGAAGCCAATCCGGCATGGGAAAACATGCTGGGCTGGACCGCTGAAGAGCTGCGCCTGCCGCCCTGTTTCGATTATGTGCACCCCGATGATGTACCCAAGGCTGCGGAAAATTTTGCTTTGCTGATGAAAGGCATTCCCGTACGGGCGCATGAAGGCCGTTTTTTAAAAAAAGAAGGCAGCTGGATTTGGCTTTCGTGGAACGTGCTGCCCGACATGCAGCACCGGCGCATCTATGTAACCGCACGTGACATCAGCAGGCAGAAGGCACACGAGCGCAGGCTACATGAACAGGCATCCACGGACGAGTTGACAGGCATATTCAACCGACGCCGCGTGCTGGACATCGGCAAAGCCGAAGTGGCCCGTTCACGGCGCTTCGGACGCCCGCTGGCATGCCTCATGATAGACATAGACCACTTTAAACAGATCAATGACACATACGGACACGTGGCGGGTGATGCCGTGCTGCGGGGGGTCACGGCCACGCTTTCGGCCGGCCTGCGCCAGAGCGATACGCTGGGCCGGCTGGGGGGCGAAGAGTTCATTGTCTTCATGCCCGAAACAGATGCCGAGGGGGCAATGCATACAGCGGAAAGGCTGCGGCAGGCCGTGGAACAGAGTTCGGTGCTGATGGACGGCGAAGGAGCCAGTCCCGGCATTACCGTCAGTCTGGGCGTAACCGTGCTGGCGCCGGAAACGGCATCGCTGGATGCATTCATTGCTGCCGCCGATGCAGCCCTGTACCGTGCCAAGGAAAACGGAAGAAACAGAGTCGAATTTCAGAGATGAACGCAGCCCGCACTGCACTTTTATCTTGACGTTGGCGCTGTAATATGATGCTAGGCTTTTTTTAAATTGATATCCCCCCGGATATGCCAAGGAGAACCACATGCCCGATATGTTCGATCAGGCCAGCGATCTGGAAACGCGGGAGCGTGAAGCCGCCATTTCCATGGCCCGCAGCAGACTGTCCGGCGGTCCCGGTCCGGAATGGATCGACGGCCGTCCTCACTGCCGCGAGTGCGGAGAAGAAATTCCTGCCGCACGTATCAATGCCCTGCCCAACTGCAGCCTGTGCCGCGATTGTCAGCAGGAAATGGAAAATAACTGATTCACAGACGACAATACCGCTGCGCCCTGAGGCTTTTCAGAATGCTCTGTTTTTAAAAGCGCCTTGCCCGATCATTGCATTTCCTGTATTGCCAATATTCTGAAGTCCGTTATCATGGATTTTGGCACACAGCGGGGAACAATGCTCAGCAAACGTTCGCACCATGTGCGACCAGGCATCCTGACAAGGCTTATGCGTAACAGAGATTTTTTCTATTCGGTTGTATGGAACCTGCTGCTCATCACAGCAGGTTCCTGTATTTTTGCGGTTTCTCTCAAAAGTCTGGCCACGCCTCAGCAATTTGTACCGGGCGGGGTTTTCGGCTTTGCTTCGCTTATCTATTACAAAACGGGATGGCTGGACACAGGTACGCTCAACCTGCTTCTGAATATTCCCATTTTTCTTTTCGGGTATTTCAAAATCAGCAAGCGTTTTGTGCTGTACAGCCTGTACGCAACAGTACTCACATCGGTACTGTTTTCGCTGACAAACTTCACCATTCCCATTCATAACCAGCTGTATGCAGCCGTGGCCGCGGGTGCGCTCAGCGGTTTCGGTGCCGGCATAGTGCTGCGCTCGGTGGGGTCCAACGGCGGCATGGACATCGTATCCATCCACCTGATGCAGAAGTATAATATCGGCGTGGGCAAGACGTCGTTTGCCTACAACCTTGTGCTGTACCTCATCACGGCCACGTATATGAATCCCGATGTGGTGGTGGCATCCATCATCATGGTTTTCATCACATCGGCCACGGTGGAATACACGCTGTCGCTTTTCAACCAGCGCAAGGTTGTCTTCATCATTTCGCAGGACGCTGAAGCCATCTCCAACCGCATAATGAAAGAACTGCACCGCGGGGCAACCATACTCAAAGGGTACGGCGCCTACACCCGCACAGAACGCAATGTTCTGATGAGCGTGATAAACAACATCCAGCTGAAAAAACTTGAAGAAATAGTTTTCACAACCGACCCGAACGCGTTGTTCATCGTGGAAAACACGTTTTCGGTAATCGGAACCGGATTCGGCCAGCGCAAACGCTACTAGCCGCAATCCTGACGACCAATACGGAGTTGAGCATGAAACGCAGTGAAATCAACGCTCTGATAAAAGATACCAAAATATTCTTTGACGCTCTGGGGTTCCGCCTGCCCCGCTGGGCCGGATGGAAGCCCGCGGAATGGAAAGGCAAAGGCGGGCTGGAAGTGGTGCAGAACATGCTGGGCTGGGACATAACCGACTATGGTGCCGGCGACTTTGAAAAAAAAGGACTGATTCTTTTCACCATCCGCAACGGTAACCATGCAGCGGGACATCCCAAGCGCTATGCCGAAAAAATCATGGTGGTCCGCGAAGGACAAGTCTGCCCCATGCATTTTCACTGGTCCAAGACAGAAGATATCATCAACCGCGGCGGAGGCAATCTGGTTATCGAACTGTACAACTCCGACAAGGACGAACAGCTTGCCGATACCCCGGTCACTGTACTCATCGACGGCATTCCGCAGACTGTTCCGGCAGGGGGCACTGTCATCCTTGAACCGGGTGAATCAATCTTTCTGCCGCAGGGCATGTACCACCGGTTTTACGGTCAGCAGGGGCGCGGCAAAGTGCTGGTGGGTGAAGTGAGTTCGGTCAACGATGACAACACCGATAACCGTTTTCTGCACAGCATGCCGCGTTTTCCGCAGATAGAAGAAGATGAGGAGCCTGTGCACCTGCTGGTAACCGACTATCCCGCATGGGTGTAGCCTGCATTTACAGCCCTGCAGAACCTCATGTACTGCCCGTCGTCACAGGCCGCTCCCGCAAGAGAGCGGCCTTTTTTATCCGCATCTCCGCCGGATAAAAAGCAGACGCAGCGTAATGCATGCCAAAGCCGCAGCGACCGGCGAAAAAGCACCCCTTTGCATCTTCCGCTGCGCGGGCACAGTGCGGGCCGCCCGATGCTCCGGCGTGTGGAGAGCAGGCAGCCTGCGGCGGGCAGGCTTATTTTTTACGTATAGGGCAGAAAAGGCGCGGAAAATTATCAGGGCAGCAGACGCAATGCTGCAGGCATCGGCGGCATGGCCCCGTGCGCACCGCACACATACGCGGCCACACTGGCTGCACGGGCATGTATCTGCTCCGGCGGCAGGCCGCACAGCCATCCCAGCGCCAGCGCGGCGGTAAAGGCGTCTCCCGCCCCCACGGTATCCGCCACCTCCACCATTTCGCCGGCATGCTCGTGGCAACTTTCGCCGGTCATCAGCACGCTGCCCTGTGCACCGAGGGTCAGCGCCGCGGCCTGCAGCCCGAAACGGGTCACCAGAGCATGCAGCGCCGCACGGCGCGCAGCTGCATCGCGCAGCACATCCGCCACGCCCAGAGCAGGGGCCAGCACGTCCAGTTCTTCTTCATTAAGCTTAAACACATCAGCCAGCTGCAATGAATCCTGCACCACTTCAGGGCTGTAAAAATTCTGCCTCAGGTTACAGTCAAACACCCGCAGCACAGCAGCATCAGCCGCCTGCAGAAACGACCGGACAGCCGCACGTCCGGCCGGAGTGCGCTGACACAGCGTGCCGAAGCAGATACATGCGGCCCCGCCTGCCAGAGTGTCCTCAGCGCGGGCGGCAGGCAGAAAATCCCATGCCACATCATCGGGAAAAACATATGAAGCCGTCCCCTGTGCGGAAAGCAGAACATCCACACGTCCGGTGGGATGCAGCGGGTCAACGCTGATACGGCTTACATCCAGCCCCTGTTCCGCAAGCAGACGGCACGCCCTGCGCCCCGCATCATCATCGCCCACGCGCGAGACAATCATACCCTGCCCGCCCAGTGCATTAAAATGATAGGCAAAATTAGCCGGAGCCCCCCCCAGCTGCGGCCCGTCGGGCAGCATATCCCACAGCACTTCTCCCAGTCCCACGCCAAGCGGTCTGCGCATTGTCGGTCTCCTCCCTCGGCATAACGGTCTCTTGCCGCATGCGCAGAATATGCGATAGGGTCAGTATCATCAATACTCTCAGCCCCAAGGAGCACCCATGCCTCAGGCGGTTATTTTCGATATGGACGGTGTCCTGCTTGATTCCGAACCCATGCACATGCAGGTGCAGGACAATATGGCTGCCGAACTGGGATTCAAAATGACCAGGGCAGAACATCTCGCTTTTGTAGGCATTTCTCCCCTTGCCACATGGGAACAGCTGTGTGCCAGACACGGCCTGCCGCAGAATCCGCAGGAACTGGCGGAGGAACAGGGCCGCCGGTATCTTGCCCAAGCGCTGGAAAAAGCAGTCCCGCGCTCCGGACTGCTGCCCCTGCTGGACTATCTGCAGGCCAGAGACAAGCCGCTGGCCGTGGCATCATCCAATCAGCGCGAAACAGTTGATGCGGTACTGGGCAAGCTGGGAGTGCGCGACTTTTTCCGGGCGGTAGTGACAGGAAGTGATGCAGAACGCAGCAAACCGTGGCCGGATATATTTCTGAAAGCCGCCCGTCTGCTCCGCGTACTGCCCGCAGACTGCCTTGTCATCGAAGATGCCGCCACAGGCGTTGCCGCCGCGCGTTCTGCCGGCATGCGCTGCATCGGACTCTGCGTGCCCGATGCCCCCTTTCAGGACCTGTCATCAGCAGACATCACGGTCTCTTCTCTCGACGAGATCATTCCCCTGCTGGAAAACAAAAGCTGCCGCTGCGGCTGAGAAGCCCAGAAAATTCACCTGCCCTCTGTTCATCAGGCCGCCGGTGCGTTACACTGACAGCTAACCGTATAAAATGCGCCATACAGGGCCGTCACCGGCGGCACCATAAGGAGACGCTTATGAACTTTACCGATATTCTTGCAAAACGCCGCTCTGTAAACTTTTTTGATCCTGAAGCCGAAGTCAGCGACGCCCAGATACGACGCATCATAGAAAAAGCAGCGCTGACGCCTTCCAGCTTCAACCTGCAACCCTGGAATGTCATGATTTTCCGGGATTCTGCCGACAAACACACGCTGCGCAAGCTGTCCATGGATCAGCCCAAGGTTTCTGAAGCCCCCGTGGTGCTGGCCATACTGGGCGACCGCAACGGCTGGCAGGAAGGGCACCCCGTGGTGGAACGCAACTTTAAAGAAATGGTTGCCGCTGGCGGTATGAAGCCGGAACAGCACAACTGGTTCATCAACGCCTGCAAGGGACTGTACGGTAAAAATGAAGAAACAGCACAGGCGTTCGCCCTGAAGAATGCAGGATTCTTTGCCATGTCACTGATGTACGCCGCTGCCGATGAAGGACTGGACACACACCCCATGGACGGTTTCGACCACGACGGGGTCCGCAGTGCGTTCAATATACCTGACAGGTTCTGGATTCCCCTGCTGTTGTGCGTAGGCCACTTTGACAGCAGCAAGACCCTGCTGCCCCCCAAATGGCGCAAAAGCTACGAAGATATCGTGGTCAGCTTCGGCGACTGATAACTGCGGTAGCTGAAGCCCCCGTAAACACCCTACTGCAACCGGTGCGGGCCGGAAAAATGCCCAACCGGAAAAAAATCGAAGTCGGAGAAATATCCGGGCCGGAAAATATCCGGCCCGTTTTTGTGCTTCCGCTGCGCACACAGCGGCCGACAGGGCCGGACAGCACCGCCCGCAGGAGGCAACTGAGCCGGACAGCCCCTTTTTTCTTCGCCCCGCCGGACGTTCATCCGGCGCGCGGTTCCGGCAGCGGGCCCATGTGCAGCGCCTGCACATGCCCCTGTCAGCAGAGCACAAAAAATCCGGCTCCGTTTTAAAAACGGAACCGGATTTCATTTCAGCTGTACCAGAACAGCCCGCTGAAGGAACAAAGGAACAGCGGCACAAAGCATGTTTTATCGCAACGGGCCTGCCATTTCGGCTATACGCAGGCAGGTTTCCGCCTGATTCAGTGTATACAGGTGCACACCGGGTGCCCCGCCGTCCACCAGCCGCCGGATCATATCCGCGGCGAACTTTGTGCCCAGTTCTTTCACGGCGGCCGCCCCGCCCTTGGCGTCGGCCTCTTCCAGCTGCAGATAAAATCTGCCGGGAATATTGGCTCCGCACAACGAAAGAATACGCCTCACCGACTCGAGAGACTGGATAGGCAGAATACCGGGCAGAACAGGACTGGTCACCCCCATGGCCCGCAACTGGGCCACAAAATGAAAATATTCGCGTACATCAAACAGCAGCTGGCAGACAATGAAATCGCTGCCCGCGTCAATTTTCGCCTTTGTCCAGTGCAGATCCTCTGCAAAGCTGGCAGACTCCGGATGCGCGGTGGGATATCCGGCAACACCCACACACATTTCCGGAAACTCGGCGTTCACAAACTCCACAAGGTCGGAAGCATGTCTGAACTCGCCGTCGTCCCAGCTGAAACCGGCATCAGCCGGAGCATCTCCGCGCAGGGCAAGCACATTGTCCACGCCGATATCTCTCAGCTGACTGACAAAGCCGCGTATCTTATCTTTGGTGGCGCCCACGCAGGTCAGGTGCGGCATGGGTTCCAGATCAAGGTCCTGCTTGAACCGGCGGGTAATCTCGAACGTGTTGTCCTGCGTGCCCCCGCCCGCGCCATAAGTCACGGAGCAGAACACAGGGTTCAGAGCCATCAGCCTGCCGACGTTGGCAAAAAATTTCGGCCACATCTCCGGATTTTTCGGAGGAAAATATTCCAGAGAATAAAACGGGCCGTCATGCTGTCCGATCAGGTCTTTGATTTTCACGTCTGAATCCTTGTTACTGCGCAGATGCGCCGTTGCTGTTGTATGCTGCCACGTTACGCCGGCGGGATGCATAGTGCGTCCCTCATGAACGAACGATATATCAAGATAGCCTTATATGTCAATATCGACCTATTGTAATATTTACTTTACCCCCGCGCAGGGTGGACAATCATGCCACATCAGCGTAGCTGAAACAGCGCAAAGCACATAGGCGGCGCGTGTTGCCCCGTACAGGGTAACGCCACCCCGCACGCCGTGCAAGGCGCATGGCGCCCCTGATGCGGCGCGTTTTTTTCAGATTAATCACGGAGAAAATCTATGTTCTGGTGGCAATGGTCTGTTCTTCTGGTTGCGGCGGTGCTTGCTGCCATAGGCTTTCTGTGTCCCCCGCGCGGTGCGGCCGGTCAGGTGCTGCGCATTATTCTGGCATGGATACTGCCCTATACGCTCATCACCGTAGCGTTCTGTACAGGTTACATTCAGTCCATGTGGATGGCCGCCCCGTATCTGGCTGTTGCCTACGGGCTGTACATCAGCTTTGTGCGCAAGCACTTCGGCTGAGCCGCAGCCGGCTGCACACCTCTCTGTATCCGGCGCCATTGCTTCCGGCAGCGCTTTGCCCTATGGTGCATGGCATTTCCGGAGACAACATGCCGCGTTTTCAACTCCCCCGCCGCAGGGCCGCATCACCGCATAAAGACAGCCCCCCGGCCGGAAAGCACCTGCTGCTCCGGCTGGCCGTACTGCTTTGTGCGGTTTTTTTCGTACCTGCCGGAGCCTGCGCGTCCGGAAACGCCACTGCGGGCAGCAACATCAGCCGGATGGCTACCAACGGCACAACCGGCACCCCTCTGCATTGGATTTCAGTAGCGCAGGGACTGGAACTGGCGGAATCCTCTGCTGTTTTCCGCGACACAAGCGGTACAGTGGCCCTGCTGCGCATCGACCCCCGCCACTATAGTCTGCAGCTGTACACCATATCGGAACAGGGGGGACCGCCGCAGACACCTTCTGAATGGGCGGCGCTGTACAACCTTGATGCCGTAATCAATGCCAGCATGTTTCTGCCGGACGGTTCCACAAGCACAGGATACATGCGCAACGGCACCGCCGCCAACAACAGCCGCATAAACCAGCGGTTCGGCTCTTTTCTGGTGTTCTCCCCTCTACCCCCGCATGCTGCGGCAAGCGACGGGCAGCCCCCCGCAGGCGGGACACAGCCTGACCCGTATGCGCCTGCCGCCGCACATACCACCGCAGCGCGGAATACCCCGAATGATGCGGGCAGTGACAATCAGCAACTTCCCGCTGCGGATGTGCTCGACAGATACGCCGACGACTGGCAGACCCTGCTGCCGCGCTACCGCAGCGTTGTACAGAATTTCCGGATGATAAGCGCCGACAGAAAACCTCTCTGGCCGGAAGAGGGGGACAGCTTCAGCATTGCCGCCATCGGCAAGGATACACAGGGACGCATTCTGTTCATTCACAGCCGGGCGCAGACCACGGTACGCGAACTTTCCGAATATCTTCTGAATATCTGTCCTTCACTGGGGGCCACCATGTATGTGGAAGGCGGCGCGCAGGCAGCACTGCACCTGAGTACCCCGGCCCTGACCCGCAGCTGGGTCGGCCGTGCAGGCAGCAGTTTCTGGTATTCCGCCACCGGACAATGGCCGCTGCCCAACATCATCGGCATACGCAAACGCAGTGCACAACTGCGCCCCGCAGCCACTTCCCGCTCCCGCTGACATACGGGCAGACAGCAGGGGTGTGCGCCTTGCCGCCGCATGCTCCGGTGTCCGGCACAGCTTTTCCGCCGGTCGCGCATCCGCCCGAGCAGCCCCCTGCCCGGCTATCGCCAGATATCGCCAGATATCTACACTGACATCTGCGCAGCATCTGTACTGATATCTGCCCGAATATGCGCGGCTATCTGCACCGCTATCTGTACAGATGCGGCGCAGGTCTTTGCTGCGGTGCACGCACACCTGCCCCGCGCCTTCACCGGAAAGATAATGACATGCGCCATCTGATGCCGCGCCGCACATCTGCGGAATCCCCGCCTTGCGGCAGACAGCAGCCTGCCTCATTGCCGCCGCAGGCTCTTTCCGGTACCCCGCAGCAGTGCTGCAGCCTTTTGCAGAGCTGAACTCTCCCCTTCCGGTCCCTTCTGCTCACCGTCAAATGCGCATACAAAAAGGCCGCCCGCATGCGGACGGCCTGTCACATACATTAATGCAGCGCCGGAACTGCTCAGTTGGAAAGCCATTGCTGCAAAGCAGCCAGCTGAGCCGCCACCGATGCCGGTCCGGTGCCGCCGTGTGTGCAGCGGCGTTCCACAGCGGCACGGTAATCCAGCACGGCGAAGACATCTTCGCCGATCAGGTCCGATACCGAATGGAATTCCTCAAGGGTAAGGTCTTCAAGCCCTTTGCCCCTGTCTTCTGCCAGCGCCACGGCATTGCCGGTGATATGGTGCGCGTCGCGGAAGGGCACTCCTTTACCGACCAGATAATCGGCAAGTTCGGTGGCATTGAGAAAACCCGCCCGAAGCGCATTTTCCATGCGCCGCGTGTTGAAGCGCAGTGCTTCTACCATGCCGGCCATTATTTCCAGCGAAGCCGAAACCGTCCGGTCCGTGTCGATGAAAGGCTCTTTGTCTTCCTGCAGGTCACGGTTGTACGTCATGGGCAGCCCCTTGAGCGTGGTCAGCAGCGACATGAGCCCGCCGTAGACACGACCGGTCTTGCCGCGCATTATTTCCGCCACATCGGGATTCTTTTTCTGCGGCATGATGCTGGAACCGGTGGCATAGGCATCAGGCAGAAATATGTACCCGAAGTTGGGATTGGCCCAGAGGATTATCTCTTCACACAGGCGCGACATATGCGCCATGATCAGCGAACCGCAGAACTGTGCTTCCAGCGCGAAGTCCCTGTCGGAAACGGCATCCATGGAGTTGTTGAACACACCGTACATGTCCAGTTCGGCGGCAACGGACTGCGGATCAAGCGGATACGTCGTACCGGCCAGTGCCGCAGCCCCCAGCGGGCATATGCGCACACGCCGGTCGCAGCCTTCCAGCCGGTCGTAATCCCGCCGCAACATCCATGCGTAGGCAAGCAGATGCTGGGCAAGACTGACAGGCTGAGCCGCCTGCAGATGCGTGCAACCGGGCAGCAGCGTGTCTTTGTGTTCATGCGCCTGAGCAGTCAGCGCGGCAATGACACCCCGTACCAGATTCTTCCATACGCGGATTCTGTCCGAAACAAACAGCCGGAAATCAAGGGCCACCTGATCGTTGCGGCTGCGGCCGGTATGCAGGCGTCTTCCGGCGTCGCCCACCAGTTCGGTAAGGCGGCTTTCAATGTTCATGTGCACGTCTTCCATCTCGGTACGCCACACAAACTCACCGGATTCAATCTCTTTGCGTATCTGTTCCAGCCCTTCGGTTATACGTCCGGCATCCCCGGCGGAAATGACTCCCTGCCGCGCCAGCATACGGGCATGAGCCTTGGAACCGGCGATATCCTGAGCGTACAACGCGCGGTCGTACGAAACGGACTCGGTGTATTCCTCCACCAATCCGGCGGTGCGCTCACGAAAACGCCCGCCCCACAGCTTGCCCGCAGTCATGTCAGCTTCTCCTGCCGTAACCCTGAATGCGCAGACTGTTCAGGCGGATAAAGCCGGCGGCGTCTGCCTGATTGTAAACTTCATCTTCCTCAAAGGTCGCAAGATCCATACGGTACAGTGAATACGGCGACTTGCGGCCCACGGGCACGACATTGCCTTTATACAGCTTCACGCGCACTGTTCCGGTCACGTTTTCCTGTGTCTTGTCTACCAGAGCCTGCAGGGCTTCGCGCTCCGGCGAGTACCAGAAACCGTTGTACACGGCCGCGGCGTAGCGGGGTATCAGGCTGTCGCGCAGATGCAGGGCTTCACGGTCAAGGCATATGCCTTCGAGGTCGCGGTGTGCCGCATGCAGCACGGTGCCGCCGGGGGTTTCATACACACCGCGCGACTTCATGCCCACAAAACGGTTTTCCACCATGTCCAGACGTCCCACACCGTGCCTGCCGCCAAGTGTGTTCAGCGTTTTGATGATGGCGGCAGGCGACATGGCCTGACCGTTGATTGCCACGGCGTTGCCTTTTTCAAAATCGATGGTGATGTATTCCGGCTCGTCAGGAGCCTGCTCTACCGGTACTGCCATGATATAACTGCCCGGTCCCGGCTCGTTCCACGGGTCTTCCAGTTCGCCGCCTTCAAAGCTGCAGTGCAGCATGTTTCTGTCCATGCTGTACAGTTTGCGGTTACCGGCAGAAATAACGGGAATATCATTTTCTGCAGCAAAGTTGAGCAGGTCGGTACGGGAGCGGAAATCCCATTCGCGCCACGGAGCAATGACCTTGAGCGACGGGTCAAGTGCGGCGGAAGCCAGCTCGAACCGCACCTGATCGTTGCCTTTGCCGGTGGCACCGTGGGCCACTGCCTGTGCTCCTTCCGCGTGGGCTATTTCCACCAGACGGCGGGTAATGAGCGGACGGGCGATGGAAGTGCCCAGCAGATAGCGGCCTTCGTAAATGGCGCAGGCACGCATCATGGGAAAAATGAAATCGCGGGCGAACTCTTCGCGCAGGTCTTCCACATAGGCTCTGGTGGCCCCTGTGCGCAGCGCTTTTTCATCCACGCCGTCCAGATCTTCCTCCTGCCCCAGATCGGCAGTCAGCGTCACCACTTCGCAATCATATGTCTTGGCAATCCACTTCAGGATGACCGACGTATCCAGCCCGCCGGAATAGGCAAGCACAACCTTTTTGATTTCTTTACCCATGATATATCCTCAGCTCTTTTATTTCCCGCCGGACGCGCGAAGCGCCCTTACTGAAAACGGGGCGCCCCGCGCCCCGTGGTGGTACAACCGTCATCTGCGCAGCAACGGGCGGCGCAGGTTCAGCCCTAGCCTTCCATCACCCACTCGATAAGGGCTTTCTGCATGTGCAGGCGGTTTTCCGCCTGATCCCAGACAATGGAAGCAGGGCTTTCAAAAACATCTTCCGTCACTTCTTCACCGCGGTGCGCGGGCAGACAGTGCATGAATCGGGCATCGGGCGCAGCCTTTGCCATCAGCGCGTCATCCACGCAGAAACCTGCAAATGCCTTTTCGCGCTTTTTCTGTTCTTCTTCCTGCCCCATGGAGGCCCATACATCGGTATTCACATAATGAGCGCCGTCCACGGCCATGGCAGGATCATGCGTGAGAAAAATTTTAGCACCGGCCTGCATGGCAAGCGCCAGCAGGTTTCTGTCGGGTTCGTAGCCTTCGGGGAATGCCATGAACAGCTCGAATTTGAAGAAAATCGCGGCTTCGATCCATGAGTTGGCCATGTTGTTGCCGTCACCCACCCATGCCACACGCACTTTTTCCAGATCAGGGGTGCGCTCGTATATGGTCAGCATGTCGCTCATCACCTGACAGGGGTGCCCTTCGTCCGTCAGCGCATTGATAACAGGAATGCTGCCGTATTCAACGAGTTCGTCTATTTTTTCCTGTCCGAATGTCCTTACGATCATCAGATCGTTGTATCTGGACAGAACGCGGGCTGTATCACGCAGGGGTTCGGAACGGCCCAGCTGACTTTCGGCCGGAGTCATGAAAATGGTCTTGCCGCCCAGCTGATGCACGGCCGTTTCAAAAGACACGCGCGTGCGGGTAGATGCCTTTTCAAACAGCATGATGGCGCTTTTGCCTTGCAGCAGCGTGCTCCTGTGGCGGGAATCTTTCATTTCCTTGGCGCGGCGCAGTACGTCCCATGCCGCCTGATATCCGAGATCCCGAATTTGCGTAAAGTGCTTCGTCATGGCCAGTTCCTTTGTATGAATACTGCTGCGTTCAGGTGTCAGCCCTCAGCCGAAGAGAAACATTTAGGGCCAAAACCAAGGATTTGTAAAGTAAAGTCCGCCCGTCTTTTGGCACAGGTTCCTCTTGCGCACTATTGCAATCTGTGTGAAGAGTTTTTTGTCGCAAAGTTCGGAGGTTTGACGCATGGCGACCATACTTATCGCCGACGACGATCCGGTAACCCGGACCACGTTGTCCATAATGCTAGAGGACGAGGACCACGAGGTATACGAAGCTGCTGACAGCGCCGAAACGCTGGATCTGCTGGAAACAACCGAGCCTCATGTGGTTTTCATGGACATGGTGCTGCCCGACTGCGAAGCCGGAGAAGGCATCACCAAAGTGCGCCGGGCCGCCCCGGCCGTAACCATCATCGCCATGACAGGCCAGCCCGACACGGCCAGATTTTCGGCCATGGCCCGTGATGCAGGATGCAAGGAGTGTCTTATCAAGCCCTTTGAAAAAAACAGGGTGCTTGCCCTGACCCGCAAGGTGCTTGCCGCACGCGGTCACAAAGTCTGACCGCACTCCACCGCAATCAGCTCTTGCCTTTTTGTCCTGTACCTGAGCGGCCTTGTCTGTTTCTGAAAGGCCGCCACGGTTTTTTGCGTCTTCAGCACAACAATGCCGCAAGAGTGCCGCAACAGTTTCATACATGAGCATTCCCTGTATTGACCTGTACAGTGAAGTATGCTCAAAGTCCGCCCATCATGCATACCCAATTTTCCAGCACCCGTCGCGAAAACGCCTCGCGCCGCGATGTCAGCATACTCATTCCCGCTTACAAACCCGACTGGTTCGCCGAGTGTCTCGAAAGTGCGCTGGCCCAGACATGGCCTGTAAAAGAAATCATCATTTCCGATGACTGTCCCACCGACGACATACGGCAGATAGTCACCCGCTACGAAGCTGACCCGCGCATACGCTACGCCCGCAATGCCGGTCCGAAAGGTCCGTGCGGCAACTATCTCAACCTTGCACGGCTCAGCGATGCGCGCTGGTTCAAATTTCTCGATGACGACGATGCGCTGCTGCCTGACGGGCTGGAGCGGCTCATGCATCATGCCAAGGGCAGAACTTCTGTCGTTACCGGTGCATGCCAACTGGTGGATGCGCACGGCGACGCAGGCATGATGCCCGTAGATTCGCCCGAATCGGTAAACGGCCGCAGGCATTTTATCCGGTGCAGCCGCCGCCCGCCCGAAGGCCTGTTCTCGCGCATGCTTTTCCGGGCCGATGTGGTGCAGTCCGTTCTGGATGAAGACCTGCCGCAGTCGCTCATCAGTCTGGACGAAATGCTGGGCCTCATCGCTGCATTTTACGGCGATCCGGCCTATGAACATGCTCCTGTATGCCGTTACCGGCTGTCGCCTGCAGGCTATTCTCGCCTGACCACGCCGCAGGTGCTGCTGGACGACATGGCCTGTGTGACAGTGCCCTTCCGCATGGCGGCGGAACGCAAGTTTCTGCTGCCCAAAGAGCTGGGAGAATGGCGTACCGGCATGTTGACGCAATACACGCGCCGCAGCCTGCACAAGTATCTCGACAGCGGCGATCTTGCCGGAATGAAAGAATTTCTGCGACTCATGCGCCAGCGCTTCGGCACCGGCGACACATTGCGCTGCTGCGCGGCTTCCGGCCTGTTGCGGGCTGCGGCCAGCCGTTTTCTGCTGCGCCGCAGCCGGTAACCGCAGCGGACATTTCCCTTTGCGCGGACTGTGTCGGAACATCTGAATACACGGCAGGCAACGCGCAGGACGTACAGCACCGCCTGAGAAACAGCCGGTTTCATCTGGCCGTATCCGGTCCGCCGGAAATAGCCAGCCCGGAAAAAGTGCCCGCTGAGCGCAGACAACGGCGCGGACAACGGCGCGAACCACAAAGCCCCCTTTAGCCTGCAGGCCGCGCTTACCGGTCTGCAGCTTTTGCGCTATCGTCCGGCTTTTTTCAGCCTGCCCGGCGCCTGTGCAGCGCCTCCTTCATCCGGCTGCCGGTGTCTGCATGTCCGGAGTACCTGATTCCACGCCCCGCGGACATTCTGCACAGGGCATCCCTCTTGTCCGCAGCGCTGCCGCAGCGTATACAGCAGACATGACATCTTTCGCTTCTTCCCACGCAATCCATTCAAGCCCGCTGCGGCACTACCGCCGCCAGCACGCTGCGCGTCAGAACCATGTTTCGTTTCAGGTAGTTGTTGATGAAAGCGATCTATGGATAACTGCCCCGTGCAATATGCACGACCTCGCTGCTGCCACGGTACGGCAGCTGCGCGGCAGCATACACGCATGGTCGGCCCTGCATCCGGAGTTTGCCCACAGTCTGACGCCCGTTGCGCCCGCTGCGGAAGCGCCGCCGGTGATCCGGCGCATGATCCGCGGAGCACAGGTGGCCGGTGTGGGGCCCATGGCCGCCGTGGCCGGCACCATAGCCCAGATGGTGGCCGAAACCCTGCACGCGGAACTGCGTACCCGCAACAGCGGCGGCACACCTGACAACCATGACGTGCTGGTGGAAAACGGCGGGGATATATTCATGATCTCTGCGCAGGACCGCACGGTAGGCCTGCTGCCCGATCCTGCTTCATCGGCGGTTATCGGCTTTGCCGTTCCGGCAGAAGCCATGCCGCTGTCCGTCTGTTCTTCATCGGCCACCATAGGGCATTCGCTCAGTCTGGGCCACGGAGAACTGGCCAGTGTGGCTGCGGCTGATGCCGCCGTGGCCGACGCAGCCGCCACGGCATTCTGCAACATGCTGCGCACCGCAGACGATGTGCAGCGCGTCACCGCCCGTGCCGAAACTCTGAAACAACACGGAGTGCGGGCGGTATTTGTCCAGTGCTGCGGCAAAATAGGCATATGGGGCGACCTTGAACTGACCGCCGTGGCATAAACACAATACGGCGCGCTCCTGCCGGAACGCGCCGCACCGTTTGTGTGGCGGACAGCCGCCGGAATATGCAGACAGGCTCAGCCTTCCAGCCCGTCTTTGATGCTTTTGAAAAGAGCGAGAAGAAAATTATCCGGCACATCCTCACCGTCAATACACAGACTGCAGAGCTGGGTTACGGTGTTGCCGCTGGGGGTGGTGGTGCGCACCACGCGCAGCTCGTGCCTGTGCTGCTGAGTACCCGCCGCATCCCGCGAATGGATGACAAGCAGCCACTGGCCATTGCTGTACTGCCATTCCATGCCCTGCACTTTCTGCGAACCGGCGTTACGCTCAATAAGCTGTATCAGCATGGCCAGCGTAAAAGGCTTGCCCCTGCCGACCACACCGATATATTCGCCCCCGCGGTGTATGACCAGCGGTCTGCCCAGAAACGAAGCAGGCGGGCGCGGCGCGGCACCGCCGCTACGGCCCGAGGATGCCCCGCGGGCGGAACCTTCTGTCCGGTCTCCTGCCGCACGGTACGCACCGCCGGCGCGCAGAATTTCCATTTCCTGTTCCAGCCTGCGTATGGTCTCTTCATACCGCGCAGCCTGTTCGTCACGCTCATGGCGCAGGGCTGACAGTTCGTCACGCAGTGCGCCTATCTCCTGCCGGAATCCCGCCTGTGCTTCAAGCAGGCCCGACATTTTTTCCAGCACTCCGGAAAGTTCCTGCACAAAACCTGCTGACGCGCCGTCAAACCCTGCCGCCCCTGCCCCCGACAGACCGGCATGGTGCACACCGGCGTAGCCGTCACGTTCCGAAAGATGCGCCTCAATCTCTTCCGCCGACAGGTTACGCTCAAACATTTCCCTGATCTCCTTAAAAAGAGTAACGGCCTCGGGCGGATATTTTACTCTCCGCCCTTTTCCTCCGGCAGTGGGAATAAAACGGGCAAACCTGTCCTTGTAGTAGACAATGCTTGATGGCGGCACATCCAGACGGCGCCCGATTTCGCGCAAGCTCAATAGTTCTCTGGCCATGACTACTCAGATGTTGTTCATTAACTGATCACTTACTATAACCACATCATATATATGCCAGTCAAGGATTGTTCATAACTATCATGTACTAAAAAACAACTGAACAACATTAAATATAAAAAATAATACTTCTAATATCATAGTGTTAAGTCGTATAAAACATCATATAAGCAACAATTGAACTAACATTACGGCTATCATCCGCGGGGTCTGCCGACCACTGGAAAGTCATAGCAATTCCTGATAAAATATATTCACCGACACTAACAAAGGGATGTACATGGCTCGAAAAACCAAAGAAGAAGCTGAAAAAACCCGTCAGCTTCTGCTGGATTGCGCACTGACGGTATTCCTGCGCAAAGGTTACTCCGCAACTACTCTGAACGACATTGCAGAAGAAGCAAACCTGACAAGGGGCGCTGTCTACTGGCATTTTAAAAATAAAGTAGACGTTTTTTCCGCCGTCATGGACAAAGCGTTCGACCCCATTTCAAGGCTGGTCCGCCATATTCTTGAGCGGGGCGGAGACCCCATGTTTGTGCTGACAGAAGTGCTGCAGCACTGGATGCTTAAGCTGGCAGTGGACGACACCATGCAGAAGGCGCTGGAGCTGGTGATGACCAAAACCGAGCACAGCGAAGAACTGTCCGAACACCACGAAAGGGTCATCCGGCAGGATCATGATTTCATACGTAATCTGGAAAGCGTCTTCCGGCGCGGCATAGCGGAGGGGCTGTTCCGCAGCGATCTTGATCCGGCAGTGTGTGCGGCCACCTTCATGGCATTGTGTTCCGGTCTTGCCAGACTGAACATCAACCATCCCAGCGAACTGGACATGGCAAAGCACTGCACCATGGTTTCAGATATCTTTTTTTCCGGAGTCAAGGCGCCCTCCACCCGCTCCGAGTAATTTTGTACTGCCCTTCATTGCTGTCACTCAGGCGGTACGGTTTGCACGCAAGCCGTACCGCCTGTCTTTTTCCGTTCCGCCGCACCGACCGGCGCCATACAGCGCACCGCCTTTACGGGCACCTCGCCGGTCCGCCGACGTGCCCCTGTCCATAAGCCGCCCTGCCGTGCCCCGCAGCACCACGACGGCCTTTCAGACACGTCCTCACTGCCTCATGGTGCATGCAGAAATCCGTACGCATTGCCGGAACACCCGATAAGGAAACGCATCCGGCAGCAGCGTCACCGCAAGCAGCTTTCCCGGCATGAAACAGGCCTGTACGCCTGAACGCCCATGGAAACACGCGACACCGGCACCGGCAATGACAACGGCCACGCGGTCAAGCTTTTACATAAGGCCGGCAGTCAGAAAAAGCCGGACACGGCAGACGGGCAGCAGACGGGCAGCAGACGGGCAGCAGACGGGCAGCAGACGGGCAGCAGACGGGCAGCAGACGGGCAGCACCAAAAAAGAAAAGGCCCCGCCTGCCGGGAAGAGCGGCTGGGCAGACGGGGCGGGGGAAGTATCCGGCCTGCCCGGGAAGGGAGGAGGCGCGGAATATTCCGGACAGGAAGGTGTGACGGAGAATTTCTTGTCCGGAATACACGGCGGTGAACACTGTGAAGGGGGTCATCCGCCATGTGTAAAGTCATATTTACATTTTTGTCGCATAGTGTAAAGGCCTGCACATGAAAAAAGGTGGAAACTTTACATTTTACGTCTATCAGCACCTTACAGGCCATATTTTTTAGGAGGAACAAGACCATCGGTGCTGTACCGGCTGCCGGAACACGCCCAGCACGCAGCCAACAAGCCGTACAAACTGACTATTCAAACAATTTTTCACCCAATTTCCGCCGGATGGCGTGCATCGTGTCGGGCAGATACTGTTTTTCCTTTTTTGTCAACAATATGTCAGGGTGCCATTCCGTGCCGCCTTGCACAGTTCAAAGGCGCACCGCGTGCAGCACACCGCGCAGTCCGTGCTCCGCAGCCGGACTGCATAACGCAGGGACGGACGGCGGCCTGCACGTTGCCCGCTAACAGGAAAAAGCCGGAGCTTGCGGGATGCCGCAATCCGCAACGGCATTCAACGGCAGCGTGACTGCCGCAACACTCAGGCGGAACACTCAGCCGGAAAACTCAGCCGGAAAACTCAAGCGGACCACACGCGCCGCAGCGGCAAAAAAAACAGCGGGGAGCAGATGCTCCCCGCAAATATCCGGACAAAGGATTTCCGCCGTCAGCCGCCCACCGCAGGAGTGCCGAAAAACGCCCCCGCAAGCGGATCTCGCGTACTGCGTCGCTGACGACCGGTTTTGCGGACAGATCCGGCGTCCTGCACATTTCCTGTTGCCCCGCCGCCGGTGTGCCCCGCTTTTCCGGATGCAGCCATATGAAGTCTGCCGTCAGCCTCTTCCGTCATTTCCGCCAAGGCGTCATGCCTGCCGCCGATCAGTTCGCCGGTGGAGTCAGCAGGTATTCGTCTGCCGGGGCCATACGCTGCAGTGCCCCGTTGAGCGCCCGCCCCTCCATCTGCAGATACCGCCACGCCCGTGTCAGGTAACATTCCGGAAGATACGCCGGCAGCCTGCGCTCTGTCAGCGGGGCGCAACAGTTCACGCCCCAGCCGCGCAGCATCAGTATAGGACGGATTATCCAGAGCATTCAACGCCTCTTCAACCATGCGCAGCTGCTCAGCCCCACGCGCCGCCGCGGCAGACATGTTCAGACCGGCCGCACTGACGGCGGCACGCAACCGCCCTCTTGCCGCAGGTTCCTCTCCGCGGGTCAGGGCTTCACGTTCCTGCCGCAGTATCCCGAATTCCCTGTCCGACAGCCTGTGGCGCAAAGCCCAGATATCCGTCTGCGGTGTCAGGGCAAGACGCGCGGTGTAAAAGGCATCCCAGTCAGTTTCCAGTCTGCCGTGCTCCGCCCTGCGGGCAGCTGCGGCAGACAGCATATCCCGCAGTTCCTCCGGCGCGTCATACACGGCGGCTGCGCGTCCGGCGGCGTCCGCCGCGCCGGAGAAACGCTCCCAGACAGCTTCCACCTGCCCTTCGCGTTCCTGCTGCTGTCTGCGCTGCTGTTCCCGCCGCATGTCCCCTGCCATACTGCGGGCCATATCCTCCGCCCGGGTTGCCTTGCTGTCCGGTGCAAGGTGCTCCGGCGGCACACCGCGCTGCACATATCCGCGGGCCAGTTCGTGTGCTCTGGTCACATCCGCGGCAAAGTCCATTTCATGCCGCAGCCGCTGCATATCATCCGGTTCCAGCGCGTCTGTATGCCGCGCCAGCCATTTTTCCGCATTTCTAAGTGCCGCAGGGTCGGGAACACCGGTCAGCAGCTCGCCGCCGAAGGCCATATGGCGGGCCGCCTGCGCACAGGCGGCGGAAACAGCCCGCGCGGCCGCGTTCCGGCTGTCATCAGGGTCCAGACCTGCCAGCGCACCGCCCGCAAGCATTGTCCGGCGCACCTGTCCTACCCGTTCTTCCAGCAGCAGGTCACGTTCTTCCGTCGCTTTTGCCCGTGCCAGCACGCTGATATCCTGCAGCAGCCCGTCAACACGCCGCTGCACGGTCTCGTCCGCCAGCACACGGCGGCGCTCATTCAGTGCGCTGTGCCTCTGCTCTGTAAACAACGCCGCTGAAGGATACAGAATCTCATCCAGAGCACCGCGGGCAGCTGACGGCACAGCGGACCGGGCGGCAGCCACGGCTCTGTGCAGGGCATGCTCGCGCGGCGCATCGCCTTCCTCTGACGTGGCCGCACGCAAGGCCGCCTCGGCGTCCGTCGCCGCAAGCAGTACCTGCAGGGTGGTATCCGCGTCCGGGAAGCCACCGCCGGTCTCGCCCGCGCCGGAATCCTCAGGACGCCGCATACTTTCCGCTGCGTCTGAGGTTCCGGTGTCCGCCATGCTTTGTGCCGCACGGGTCAAGGAAGCATCCACGGTCAGTCCGCCCATATCAGCGCCCTCCGCCCAGCAGCGAACCTATGCCGCGGGCCAGCCCGAACAACGAATCATCGCTGCGCGAACGCCGCTGCAAAGACTGTCCGTAAGCCTGACTGCGGTACTGCCATGCACGCTGCCGCCCTTCGTACAGCGCCTCACGGGCCTGTTCCTCAAACAGAGCCTCGTCGCTCAACAACAGGTCCAGCGCGCTTCCCTCATCCACCCGTACCCCCTGCGAGGCCAGCAGTGCACGGCTGCGCCCCTGCTGCACTTCCCCCTTGCTGCGGATACTGTCAGCCCTGCGGGCCGCCTCCTGTTCTTCTGTCCGCGCCCGCTGCTCCATCATCTGCTGCTGATGCCGGTAGTATCCCTCATCGGCCCGGCTGCCGCTAACCAGCGTGCTGCCCACCAGCGCCGCCCCGACCACATTTTCCACTACGCACATATATCCTCCCTGCCGCTGTGACGTATAAAAGCAATCCACCGGCACGCAGGGGGAAGCAGCCCCCCGTGCAGCTGCGTCTGCCGGAAACCCGTCCGCCGCATCCAGCGTCCGGCTGTACGGTTCTGGCTGTCCACCGCATTCACCAGCAGCGGATAACGCCGGTGAAACGCCTCAAGCCAGCATAGTGCATGGCGCAGTATGCCGCGCGAACAAGCCCCCACCTGTGCCGTTGCCACCAGCCACGGCATACCGGCCCTGACGCCGTCCACCTCTGCCAGCCCCGCAATACCGAAAACAGCCACGGGGCGGCACCGGAATACCGGCCCGTGTCCGGCGTCCGCCCCTTCTCCCTGCCGCGTCTTTCTGTGCATGACCACCCATACGTCATCGCTGGCACGCACGCTGGCCAGCACCGCACCTGCGACGCTCAGTCCTGTCATGGCCCTCGCTTCCCGTGCGTCCTGCCGGCGCATACGCGCCGTCACATACCGGATATGACGCGGCTGCGCCCTGCGCACCACCAGCTCCTGCGTTACCGCTCCCCCCCTGCCGTGACACACCATCCGTTCCGCCATACGACGCATCATCACCACTCCCCCAGTTCCAGCTGCGCGGTTACGGCAAGCACCGTAAGCGGCAGCGGGTCTTCCTGCCGCAGCACAATATGCGTACGCCCGCTGTGCAGACTTTCCACGGCTATGTCTTTTTCTCCGCTGAAAAGCGGCAGCGCCCTGCCGGCTTTGTCCGAGGCCATGCGGAACAGCACTTCTGACAGGGCTGTTCCCTGCGCACCTGCCCGTAACCCCATGGACTCGTGCAGTTCCACGCGCACCCGCGTCACCCTGCGTCTGCGGCCCTGACTGGAACCATCTCCCGTCATCACCTCAAAAGCCGTGGGTACAAGCTCGCTCACATACCCGAGCCCCACATGGACATGCCCTGCGGGAGTATCCAGTTCCACCGTGCCGCCATGCACCTTGCGCGGCGGATGCACCCATCCGTCGCAAAGAATCTGCACCGTCCGGCCTTCCAGATGATCAAGCCCCCGGACGGCTGATACCGGTTCACCCACGCGGCTGAGCCCCGCATCCACATAAAACGCGGCGGCCGTGTCCGTGCCGCGCAGCACGGTTTCCAGCCGCTCGATGCTGCGCACCTCTTCCTGCCGTGTGCCGTTTTCATCATGCAGCACCCGCACACGACGCACCGAAAGCCACACTTCATCACCGTCATCGCCGGGAATGGCTGTGACCGCCTCCACAAACCCGTCCGTATCATGCCGGTGCCAGCCGACAACTTCATGTTCACGCAGAAAAGTCATGGCAGCCAGCGTACCGTCTGACAGCGCACACCAGACCACCGAAGCGGGTGACTGCTGGTAGCACCACGAAACAATGCGCCGTCCGCGCATGAGGTGCTCGGCAAGAATGGTCAGATCTCCGGCATCATATCCGTCCGATTCCAATGCGTAACGGAATTCACGGACAGTGCGTCCGTCGCGCTGCACAAACAGAATGCTCTGTCCGATGACCAGCGGCATGAGACCTGCGGAACCGTGCATGGTGTCCCGGCGCAGCTGTGCGTCCACCGGTGTCAGCGGAGCGTCCCCCGAACCGGAAAGCTGCCATTCGCCACCCGCCGTGCCCACCAGAAGACGACGGGCCGGCATCATCCAGCGGATGCGGTTCACCCTGTCGGCGGCAATGGTCACCGTCACGGCGTCATCATCACGCAGCGGGCTGGATATGTTCATGCTTTCATAGTTGGCCGACTGGCTGCACCAGATGGTCTGAGGCTTTTCGTCTGTTCCGGCAAAACACAGCCGCTGCTGATAGAACTGCACACACCCCGGCCAGCGCCCTTCACCATCAAAGGGATTGCGATACTCCGGCGGCCCCTGACCGAAATCAGGCTCCGCACCGCGGTCTTCGTATGCCGGTACACCGGCGGCCTTGCCTATGTAGCCGTAGCTTCCGCCTCCGGCGATGCTCTTGTACACGCAATAGGCCCCCGCGCCTTCCACCGGCTGCCAGGTCAGACGCACCATGTCGCGTACATTCAGACTGGCCGCAGCGGTCACGTTCACCGCTTCGGACGGCAGACTCTCCTCTCCGCCATCCGGTGCCACGGCTGTCACAACATATGCGTATTCACGCTCGGCAGCGCCTCCGGCAGCGGCCGTCAGCCCCTGCGGAGCAGGCAGGCCCGCCCCGAATTCCAGCAGCGTTATGCGCCAGTCGTTATGAGCATGGCGCGCCAGCTTGCGGGGGGCGCACTGCCTGCATACCAGATACATGACATCGGCAGACTGGCAGTACTGCAGCGACTGCAGCGCGTCACCTTTCCACGGAGTTTCCACACATACGGGGCTGCCGTCGGCGCTTACCACCAGACCGTCATCTTTCCACACCCGCATGACGCCTTCCCCCAGCTCCAGCACGTAAGCCTGTTCCTGACTGAAGACAAAAGGCACCAGACGCACCGCAGCAGAACCCGCCGGCTGCAGGGACAGCCCCGTGCCCATATGACGCATTCCCGGTCTGCGCACCGCGGCGCCATGGGGGTACACCGTCATGTTACGCAGCGTTCTGCACCCCGCCGTATACCGCTGCTGGTCAATGCGCGAAGAAAGCAGAGGGGACAGCTCGCCGCCGTTGAAACTGTTGCGCGTCAGGGTGATGCGGCTCATATCCACCTCGCCCGCAGCCAGCCTTCATACTCCTGCGGGTCGGCATGTCCTTCACCCGCATCGGCTGTTCTGGCTGTATCCAGCGCTTTGTCCGCACCGTCACGCAAGCCAGCATACAGTCTGGTACTGCCCGTCAGTGCCACGGCCATGTCCGCGGCCAGCTTGCGGGCCAGCGCCTCTGCAAACAGTGCGGGAAAACAGGCCGTCTCCGTCACGCGCACCGTCATCACCGCGCGGGCGGGACTGGCATCGGTATACAGTATGCCGCCCTCCACCACCTCGAATGTGCGTATGCCGGTTTCATCATCCGCCACGGCTGCTCCTCCCTGCAGCACACCGGCACCATGCTGCAGCACTCTGCGCACCCGCAGACAGTCCTGCGGCAGCCTGTAGGCATGCAGAAATCCGAAAGGCGGCTCCTGAGCCACCTGCGGCAGCACGGCATAACGGGTGGCAAAATTCCAGTGATGCGCCTCCAGCAGTTCGTCCCGTACTTCCGGGTAATACTGGGCGCACAACCTCGCCCCGCGCGATTCCTGCGATAACGAGGCGATTTCCTCGGCCCCGATATAGCGCAGAGCCTTGTTGCATATGCTGACTTCAGACGGCATGAGGCATCTCCTGTTCCGTATCCGCATCTGCGGACACTGCTTTTTCTGCGATAACTGCGTCTGCCGGGCGGCACGCCTGCAACAGCGCACCGCAGAGACGCGGCGCAAGAGGTATCACCTTTTTGCGCCGCGCCCGGTTACCGGCCGCTCCGCCGCCGTCAGCGGGGAATGAAATCCATAAAGACATCCACAGTGCCCTGCGCCGCAGGGTCATCGGTACCCAGTACGGCGCACACATACCGCGCCGTGTCGGAAGGCACGGGCAGGCGGGCAAGAACATCGCCCGGAGCGGCCTGCAGTCCTTCGGGGTATCTGCGGGCAAACGATACCGGCATGGGGGTAAGGGCATCCTCGCTGTCCCCGTGTTCCAGCTGCAGCGTCAGCTGCTTTTGCGCGCCCACCCGCACGGAAGAGACAGCGCGGACAAGCACTTCCGCTGCGCCGCACATGGACCCCGCGCGCGAAACGCCCCCGTTGCCCGTTGCTGTGCCGTCCGCAGGCAGCGTCTGTCCCGATGCCAGAAATTCACCATTGATGCGAAGGGTATGATTGTACATTGTCATGCTCCGTTGATGCGGCGCGCAGCCCGCACAGAGCTGCGCGCCGCCGGTTATACGCTCAGAGATTTTTCGGTGCCGTCTTCAAAGTTGTAGGAAGTGACAATCTCGATGCCGTTCCAGTGAGTGATGCGTCTGTCCATGTCGCGCCCTGCGGGGTCGACCTGCAATGCACCGCCCTTGTAGCGCTGGAGCAGGTTCTTGGCTTTTTCGTGCATAAAAAGGAACGTACTGCCCGGAGTGGCCCGCACATCTGCCAGCAGGTCATCGATCATATCTGCTGTGGGCACATGCTCGGCGCTGGCATTGACCACGGCAGCCACGCTGTGCCGGTTGGCAATCTGCACGCCCAGATAGGCTTTCAGGCGCATTCCGTACACCAGCACACCCTGATATGCGCCGGAAGCTGCTTTATACAGCTCACCGCCGTTGACGGGCCGGGTGTCGAGAACCGCCCCCTGACGGAAACAGCGGGGGCTGTACAGACCGCAGGTTTCACCGGGCACAAAGCGCACCGCCACAATACTGTAGCAGTTGTCGGCAGCCGAACCGGCGGAAACGGCTCTGCCGTGATCCAGCGCCCACGCGCGGAAGTTGTCGTACAGAATCCTGCGCTCGGCAGACATGCCCGAACGCCTGACAACTCTGGGCAATTTGCGGGCGAAATACTTTTCCCTGCCGCCGAACATGTTGGCCATATCTTCGGGGCACTCTATCTCGCCGCCCAGAATGGCCAGATCCACCTTGCGCAGTTCGCCCGTGACATCCACGGGAGGCAGCGGGGCGTTCATCTGCACCCAGCCAGCGCCCTGCACCTCATCCACCGATTCGTACATGTTCCACAGATCGTGGCTTGCCTCTTCAAAGGGAATGATGCCCAGAACAGGGGCCTCTTCCGTAAGATCGTCCACCTGCTTCGGTTGTCTGCTGGCGTACAGGCCGGCCAGTTCCTTCAGTGTCTTGCCCATTATCCGCTCCTATCGTGTTCTGAAGACTTCGCGGCGCAGAAAGTCTTCGGTGCTCATGGGGCCGCTTCCGCCACCTGCGGGCATGGCTGCGCCCACCGCGTCCTCGCCCAGCATCTCGCCCACATGGGCCATCATTTCCACAAATGCCGGATGGTTACCCCATCCAGACTCCACCAGAGGCGTCAATCTGCCCCGCATACGCCCGTCCAGCGAGACCAGCGCCCTGCGCGCACCGGCAAGACGCTCGTCATAGTTCTGCCCGAACACCTCGCTGCGCAGCACATGTTCGCAGTCCGCACGGCCCTGAGCCGTTTCACGCATGAGCCGCGACACATAAAAATCCGCTGCACGCTGTGCCTGAGCGGGAGAAAGCCCCGCCTCGGCGCAGAACCCCTTGAACTCATCCAGCAGCCCGCCGCTGACAGGCACTTCCTGCGGCAGGGTGATGGCATATTCCTCCACCGTGCGCTGTACCTGTGCCGTGCCTTGCTGGGTCTGCGGCGCTCCGCCGGTTTGCTGCACCTGAGGCGATGCGGCGCTGTGCACCGGAGTCTCCGTGACAATACGCGCCTGCACGGTGCCCCCTGCCGCGGCATCGCCCTCTTTGCCCTGCGTCATCACCTGAGCAGGAGCGTGTTCCTGCGGCGCCATGCGCGCCGCGCCCGGCAAGTTGTTCATACTTTTTCCCCTTCGTGTGCGGGGCAGACGGGCCCATGCCCGCCGTTCCCTTCTGTTTTGCCGGTTATCCGGCCTGTGTTACGCGCCGCCGCCCAGTTGCGTGCCCCTTCAATCTGCAGACGCACATGGCTGGCCGGATCTGCCAGCGCCACATCAGCCATACGGTCGCGGGCGTAATCAAACAGCGCCGCCAGAGCGGGCAGTGCCTGACCGGTGCCGGAAATACGCTGCGAGGCACACGCCGCATCCAGCCAGTGACGCACAACGCGCAGCCCGCTGCCGCACGGCATGCGCAGCACCGCGGCCAGATCGTCAAGATACGCCAGCATCCGCCCCTCGCTGCGGGCCGCCTCCTTTCTTGCCAGCGCAAACTCATCGGCCATAAGGTCCGTCAGACATTGTTCATCCATGCCCAGCAGCCCTTCCAGCATCCCGTCCTGTGCGTGTCCTCCCTCATGCATAGTGTCTCTCCATGACCGCCGCGGCTCTGGCTCCGGCCCTGCGTCCGGCCTCTCTGCCGGCTTCCAGCCCCGCACTTTCCAACAGTGCACGACCGGCCTGTTCTGCCTGCTTCAGAGCACGCTCCCTGCGCAGCAGCTGCACATCTTCATCGGAGCGCACAATACCCGCCGGAGCACCCGCAATGGACGCCAGCTCATCCACGGCCTGATCGAAATCGATTTTATCGAGCACCTCGGGAGCCATGGCCGCAAACCGCGACACGTCTCCTGCCAGCTGCCGCACCCCCTGTGCCGCCGACAGACGCTGAGCCTGCGCAAGGGCGGAAACGTATTCCACTTTCAGGTCACGGCCGGCCAGCACATCCGGTGCCGGCGGCAGTCTGCCCGCCCGCGCCAGCAGGCCGAACGCCCTGCCGATAAGCGGATCAAGGATGTCGGTCTGATGCCGCTCCACCACCGGCCCCAGAAGCAGCAGCTTTTCCTGACTGCGTTCCATTATTTCCGCGGCAGTCACATTGGATCGCGACTCACCGGCAAAAAGCAGAAACATTTCTGTGAACAACCCTTCGCGGATACTGCGGCGCACGTCCTCTATCTTGTAGGTCACGGCCTGAATGTCCGGCCGGATCTGATACAGCGGCGAAAGCGCGTCAGGCTGGGCCGGATTTACATAGTTCTGCGCACCGGGAATCAGATTCAGCCGCTGCTTGAAGCCCGTGGGTACACGCATGGGCGGATTGACCACCTTGTGCACGGCCAGCAGCTGGCTGCGCGCCATTTCCTGCAGCATCTTGACATCGGGCAGCACATCCATGACCGGTGAATGCCCGTACAGCTGTCCGCCGTTGACTTCCCAGCGGGCGCACAGATGCGGAAACTCCGCATAGCCGGAAACATGCAGCAGCCGGCGAGGCTCCTGAGCCTCCCATGTGAGCGACTCGTACGGTTTGTTAAGGCTGTCCTGCCTGCGCGGGTCGCGTCTGGCCCGCGGCCGGACCAGCTGCACCAGCGCCACAGGCGCATAAGGCTGCGCCGCGGCAAGGCGGCGCACGGTGCGTGACAGCCTGTCGCTGCCGTATTTCTGCGCAGCCTGCGCCGCTGTCATGCTGAAACGCCGCACCACGGTATCCACTCTGCCCGCGGCATCGCAGGCCCATGCAAAATCGCCGTGCGGCACAACGCAGAAACGCATCACCCGCTGCGGGTCGGCCTCCATATACATATCCGCGCTGCCGTACGCGGCCAGTGCCGTAAACAGGGCATGCGAATTCTGATAAAAATTCGACCCCGCAAGAGCCGCGTACAATGCCGCTTCCACGTCATCCAGCCAGCGGCGCACCTCGGCGGATTCCATAAGCCCCCTGTCTGCAAGGCGCAGCCGGAACCACGGTCTGGCAGGCGGTGTCAGCCCGCCCTGAAGCCCTGCCGCCAGCACCCGCAGGGCACGGGTTGCCGTGGCATCGATGATGCGCTGTCCGCGGCGTCCCTCCGGACGGGCCGTGCCCTCCTGCCATGATCCACCGCCATATCCGGCGCCGGTCACATAATCGGCCACTTCGCGCCAGCGGCTGTCCCACTCCCCCCGCTGCGACTCGATGTACGCCGCTGCACCGCGGGCTTCTTCCAGCGTGCTTATGCTCATGGTCATTGTCCCAGCAGTGTTTTGGACTGCACACCCGCCGGTGAGCTGTCACCCAGTGCTCCGGTGAGCAATGTCGCTCCGGCCCCGCGTGCCTGAAGAGCGGCACGCCTGTCCTGCTCGCGTGTGGTCCGCTGCTGTTGCGCATCACCGGTTTCCACCGGCATCGGCGGTTCCGGCGGCAGCGGCGCAGACGGCACGGAAGCTCCCTTGCCTATTCCTCCGCCTCCTCCCATACGAACCTCCCTGTGTTTTGTGTTGCGGCATGACTGCCCGGCGGCACCGGCGCCGCCACGCATGAAGGCACCCTATACGGTGCTTTACCGCCGCAACGGCTGCAGAGGGGTTGCAGAGGGGTATGAAAACCCTGCCGGAACTGTAGGGGCAGCCTTGACCGCAGACGGTGCGGGGCGGCGGACAGCCCCTGTACAGCAGACTGCGCGGCGCTGCGGACGAGACTGGACAAGTGTCAATGAATGCCGCATGATAGCCTTACCGCACACAACCTGTTTTTTTCGCGCCGCCGCCCGCACCCTGTGGTGCCATGCCGCGCAAACACGGGAGCCGTACTCTGAAAACCCGCGCGCTGTACGCCATTACCGGCATCGCCGTTTGCGTCCTGCTGGCCGCTCTGGTCTTTTTTGCAGTACGCCATCTGCCGGAACCTGCCGCCCCGCTGCCCGGACAACAGACGGAAAACGGCCGCCAGTTACGGCGCCGCCTGCTTGAGCAGGGTATTTTCAAACCGTTCACCGGCGATATCGACGCCATCAGACGACGCAAAGTGCTGCGCATGCTGGTGCCGTACAACCGCACAGACTATTTTCTGGACGGCGCCGCCCAGCGCGGCCTTGCCTACGACACCGGCACCGCTTTCGCCGGCTGGCTAAACAAACGGCTGGGACTTACCGGCACACGCCGCATCTCGCTGCTGTTTATTCCGGCAGCCCCCGACGATATGCTGCGCATGCTGCGCGAAGGACAGGGGGATATGATCGGCTACGAATGCCTTGTGCCCGGAACACTGCCCGACGACGTGACCGCAGCCGGACCGTGGTCGCGCACCGCACAGGTTGTGGTGGTCTCGCGGCAGTCCGTGCCCCCCCTGCAATCCCTTGCGGAGCTCTCCGGAAAAACTGTGTATGTGCTGAAAAACAGTGCTGTCGCACAAATTCTGGACGCCACAGCGCGCACTATGACAACCACGGGGATTCCTGTGCGCGGCATGGCGGTGGAAGGCGGACTGACGCAGGAAGACCTGCTGGACATGGTGAGCGGCGGCAGCATAGCCTTTGCCGCGGCAGAAGCGGATAAAGCAGCGCTGTGGGCGCGCGTGCTGCCCGACCTGCAGGTACACGCCAACGCCCCCCTGACAACGAACGCCACCCGCGCATGGCTGCTGCGCAGTGACACGCCGCAGCTGAACACCCTGTGCAACGAATTCATACGGCAGTACAGACGCACCACCGACTATGCATGGCTGCGGCAGAAATACTTCAGCCGCACCACATATGTGGCGGATGGCGGCCGTTCGCAGGAACTTGCCAGACTGGAGGCCACTCTGCCGCTGTTCATAAAGTACGGCGAGCAGTACGATTTTGCCCCGCTGCTGCTGGCTGCGCAGGGGTATCAGGAATCGCGCCTGAACCAGCAGGCACGCAGTCACAAGGGGGCTGTGGGCATCATGCAGCTGCTGCCGGCTACGGCTGCCGCCAGCCCTGTGGGCATCACCGATATTTCAACACCGGAAAACAACATCCATGCCGGAGTGAAGTACCTTGCCCATCTGCGCGACACCTATTTCGATTCCGAAGGCATAAACTATCTGGACCGGATGCTGCTTTCGTTCGCCGCATACAACGCGGGGCCCGGCAATATCCGCAAGGCGCGGCGAGCCACAGCGCAGATGGAACTGAACCCCGATGTATGGCGCAATAACGTGGAAAAAGGCGTCGCTGCCACCATCGGACAGGAACCTGTACGCTATGTACGCAATATAATAACTTATTATATTGTTTTTCAGCTGGTGCGCGAACATCGCCACATCCGCGATGCGGCTCTGCAGCAGCTGGATATCGCGCCGCACTTCACCCGCTGATCCGTGCCGCGCCGTGCCTCCTGCTGCAGCTGCTCCAAACGGCGCGCACCGCTCAAAAAATATCGCTTAAATCAAGACTGTTACGGCATGGCTGCCGCAATCTAATTAAATATAATAGGCCTTGCCCGCGGCACTGGGCATGATGGCTTTGTTGCCTGTTCCGGGTATGAAGAAATATACCGGACAAATGGTCTCCCCCAGCCATATGTCCGCGACAGCCCGGAAAAAAGGGCGTGTCCCGGCAACATTACGGAAAGCCGTCCGGCTTGCCGCACTCCTTGCGCCCCGCCAACTCCCGCTGGCGGGGCGCTCTGCCGTATGCAAAACAGCGGGCCGCCCGTTGCTTCATCGCAAAGGGCGGCCCGCTGTTTCTGATGCTGTGCCAAAAAATTATGCAACCGGTCATCATAGCCGCAACGTGCCGTTCAAACCGGCCCCCCGTCCCCGGGCCGCAGCCACGCCTGCAAAGCCCTGCCCGTCCGGGGCGGTTCGCAATTTGCGCCGCTGCGTAGTTACGACCGCTGAAAACGACGCGCCGGCCCTGTTCCCTCAGATACGGCGCCGCAGCCTTCTTCCGCTGTTCCGCGGCCTGCGGCGGTAACGGGCTGGCAAAGTACGGAAGGCAGGCGGGGTTTATCAGAAAGAAACACGCTGAGTGGAAAATAACCGTTATCGGCAGCTGCGGATTGCACCTCTGTGTCGTCCTGAGCGTCTGCTTCTGCCTGACAGATAAATGAGGGGCACGGACCGTTCCAGACTCCGGCAGCTTCCGCGGCGCTTCTTTCCGCCGTTCCGCCTTCGGGCTGTCCGGCATGTTCACCGGCCGGATATTCTTTGCGCGTCAAACGTTCCATACTCAGTCTCCAGATCAGGCTTTATTTTCCGCATACAGCGATTTTTCAGAAAAACCGGACGGAACACGGTCACAGCATCCCGCCCGGAAAACCATCGACACCGCACAACCCGCACAACCGCCGCTGTCTGCGCAGGCGCGACTGCGCAACCGGAAGCATCCGGCGATTCTCAGTGCATATTCGATATAGCGGAGCCTCAGTCAAACGGAATCATTCATTTTGCACCATCTGTCAACATATCCGCGCAGGCCGGTCCGTAATTATAATGCCCCGCACCTGTCCATGACCGGTCAAGCCCCCCGCCTGCCCTCCGGTATAATGCCGCAACAACGCCGCAACGCAGCCCCCGTCTGCCGCTGCCGTGCCCGTGCTGTAATTGCAGGGGCCATGCAACATACACAAAGGAAGGAAGGATGCCCTATTCATCAAAAGAAGAGGCCGCGCAAGGCTGGGCAGACATCATTGCCCGTGCCCGCAGCTGCAGCGCAAGCGCCGCCCGCGAAGCCGTTGCCCAGCTGGGCAGACGCGATCTTTTTTTTCTGCTCACGCGGCTTCTGGGAAGAGAGGAGATGTTCAACGACTGGTGCTTTGCCCGTTGTGCCGAAGTGCAGCGGCAGCCGGACGGAATGCTCGACCTGTGGGCGCGCGAACACTACAAAAGCACCATCATCACGTTCGGGCAGAGCATCAGAGACATCCTTAACGATCCGGAAATAACCATCGGAATATTTTCGCATTCCCGCCCTGTGGCAAAAGGATTTCTGGCACAGATCAAACATGAGTTCGAACAGAACCACGCGCTGAAAACCCTGTATCCCGATGTGCTGTACAGCGACCCCAAAAGGCAGTCTCCGCGCTGGTCGCTGGACGGAGGTCTGGTGGTGCGCCGCAGCACCAACCCGAAAGAAGCCACCGTGGAAGCCTGGGGACTGGTGGACGGACAGCCTACGGGCAAGCACTTCCGCCTGCTGGTATACGACGATGTGGTGACGCGCGAGTCTGTCACCTCGCCGGAAATGATTGCCAAGGTCACGGAATGCTGGGCGCTCTCTCTTAATCTGGGTGCGCGGGGCGGCGCATGCCGCACCATAGGCACCCGCTATCATTACAACGACACATACAAAACCATGATGGACAGAAAGGCAGCCGAGCCGCGTATCCATGCTGCCACGGCAGACGGCACGCCTGACGGCCCTTCTGTATTTCTGCCGCAGAATGAACTGGCAGACAAACGCAGACGCATGGGGCCTTTTGTTTTCGGCTGCCAGATGCTGCAAAACCCCGTCGCCGACAGAATGCAGGGATTCAGGGAAGAATGGCTGCGCTGGTGGCAGCCCGGGGCGGCAAGCTGGCAGGCCATGAACCGGTATATTCTGGTGGACCCCGCCGCAAGCCGCAAGGAACAGGCCGACTGGACGGTGATGCTGGTTGTCGGGCTGGGGGCGGACGGCAACTATTACCTGATAGACGGCATACGTGACCGGCTGAATCTTACGGGCAGGGCGGGCGCACTCTTCCGCCTGCACCGCACCTACCGGCCGCTGGCAGTAGGGTACGAACAATACGGCATGCAGGCCGACATAGAATATATGCACACCGAGATGGACCGCCGCAACCACCGGTTCGACATCACGCCGCTGGCAGGCAGACTGGCAAAAGCCGACCGTATCCGCAGGCTTGTGCCGCTTTTTGAAGGCGGAAGAGTCTATCTGCCGCGCGTATGTCCCTTCACCGACAGCGAGGGACGTCAGCGCGACCTGAGCCGCGAACTGGTGACGGAAGAATATCTGGCTTTTCCCGTATGCGGCCACGACGACATGCTGGACTGTCTGGCCCGCATAACCGACAGCGCGCTGGGGGCGCACCCCGCGGTGGACAGCAATGCACAGTACGAAAGCACAGCCAACATGGAGTACCCGCTATGGACATGACCGCCGCAAAACACATGGACAAAAACCGCAGCAACGCCGTGCACAGCGCTCCGGATTTCCGGTTGCTGGTGGCACCGCAGACAGGCAGACCGGCCCCGCCGGAAGCTGTGCGGCTGCAATGCCGTCAGCTGCGGGGCATGTGGCGCGAACTGGAAAAAATGCGGCTTACCCGTACCGTGTTTCACGACGGCTGCATACGCTCGGCGCAGGATTTCATCAGTATGGCCACGTCGCCTGCGGTCTGGTTTTACGGCGTATACGGGCCATCGGACGCGGAACACTGCACCGCACAAAAGCGTGCGGCGGCATTCTTCTGGCTGAATGCATTCTCGGGCCGCACGGCCATGATCCACTTTGCCGTTCTGTACGGCGGGCTGCGTCATGCGGAGCACATAGGCAGACAGGTGTGCGGATTTCTGCTGGGCCGCCGGCGGCACACTGCATGCGAAACCCCGTATGCAGGCTCAGGCACAACGCCCGGCACCGCGCCGCTTGACGCACTGATGGGGCTTACCCCCTGCCGCAACCGGCGGGCCCTGCGTTTTATCCGCAGGCTGGGCTTTGTGCCGGTTGCCACGCTGCCGGGGGCAGTGCGTCAGGGTACCGGATACGGCGACGCGGTACTTACCATGCTGACTGCCGCCTCCGATGCGGCAGACAATATAATGGCGCAGGCAGAAGCCATACCCGATGCTCTTCATATAGACTAAGGTATTCCTAGCCCTGCCAACCAGCCCTGCGGGAACAACATGCCACAATTTCGTCATAGTATACGGTTTGCCGCCCTGCTGGGCACCCTGCTGCTGAGCGCGGTATTTGCCGGCGTGTCAACGCTGGTGGCCCTGTGGGGTACAAACAGCTTTGCCGAAGAACAGGAAAAACAAACCGCTGCCGCCGCCCTGAAGGACACCGTGCTGATAATGGAAGACAGTCTGCGGCACCTCGGTGAACAGGCGCAGCTGCTGGCATGGAGCAACAGGTTGTACAATCTGCTCTACGGCGGAAACTCCGGCACGGCGGAACTGCCTGCCGCCATTGTGGAACGGCCCTATACGGACTTTCAGGCCATTGTACTGCTTGATCAGGAAGGCCGCTTTCTGTTCGGCAGAACGGTTTTTGCCCGCAGGGACGCAGGGGTACAGCCGGACACCCGGCTGCCCGCCCCGCTGCGTGCCTATCTGGAAACACTGGTGCCGCGCATTCACAGAGCATCGCCGCAGTCCGGTACCCGCGGGCTGGCGCGCATACACGGCGAACTGCACATGCTGGCGGCTGTTCCTGTGCTGACGGCACGCATGGAAGGCCCCGCCGCCGGATGGCTGGCGCTGCTACGCAAAATTGACGAACCGTACATACAGCAGCTTTCCGCACGAAGCGGACTGCGGCTGCAGTTGCACGAAAACACCGCGACCGCCCTGCCCGCCCCGCTGGTTGACCTTGCCGCCATCCGGCGGCTGGGCAGTGCCGCCCCGCCGGTGGTCACGATTTATGAAGGCGATACTTACGCCGGAACAGTGCTGCCGGAACTCAAGGACGGTCTGCCTGTCGCCGTCACCGGCGTGCGCGTTAATTCACTGACACATATAATCCGTCAGATTCTTGCAGAAAATCTTCTGCTCACCGTTCCCGTTGCTCTGGCAGCGTTCATGGCCGGCTTTATACTGCTGGACAGACGCGTGTTAAAACGCATCAGCAGTCTTGTCTCCGCCGTCCGGGCTTCCGGCAGCGGCGTGCATGCCGCCGTCAGGCCGTCCGGCAGTGAACTGGATGAACTGGAAATGCTGCTTTCGGCAGCCACGGATACCGCCCTGCGCAACGAGCGTGATACAGCCCGCATTATGGATTCGCTTCCTGTGGGGCTTATGGTGATAGACCCTAAAACACGGGCCATCGTATCGCTTAACAGGGCCGCACAGGAGATGCTCGGATTTACGGAGGACGGTCTGCTGGGCAGAGACTGCAGTTCAGTCGTCTGTCTGGCCACCGACGAACCATGCCCCATGCTCGACACGGTCAACCCGCAGCATCACGTCATCAGAACCATGCGCAGAGCCGACAGGACGGAAATCACAGCCCTGAAATCCACCGCGCACATAAATGACGGCAGAAACGACTTTTTTATGGAAGCCTTCATGGACATCACCAATCTGGAGCGTAAATGGCTTTCGCACCGCAACGAAGCGCAAAGGCTTTCCGCAGCCTTTGCAGGGTTGCCCGCGCCGGTAACCATCATGGATTCGGGCCTTTCCATTATTCAGGCCAACAAGGCGTTCTGGCGGATGACCGGCGCAGGACACAGCGTGCAGAACGAAATCACACCGCTGTCCAGATTCATCCATCCCGAAGACCTGCCTTTGCTGGCGGGACTGGACCGGAGCGCATCAGGCGTATCGGGCGTATCGGGCGATGCCGTTGCAGAACTGAAACTGCGCATGGTTGATGCTTCGGACACGGTGCACTTTGTACTGATGCGCATGACGGCAGATGCGGCTCCGCGGACCATCGTATACGAAGACCTGACGGCACGGCAGCATTATGAAGAAGAAAGGATGCGGCAGGCCTATACCGACCACCTGACCGGTCTGCCCAACAGGCAGTACCTCTATTCAGCCGGGCTGGAAAAAATGGCCGGCGAAGCCGCTCCGGAACAGTCTGCGGGGCTGTGTCTTATCAACATTCAGGGGCTGGACGTGGCCAACAACGCCGCCGGTCTGGCGGCAGGCGATGCCGTACTGCTGCAGGCCGCGCAGCGCATGGACAAAGCCAGAGCAGCGGACCATACGCTGATACGGTACGGAGGAGACGATTTTCTCATAGTCATGCCTGCCCCCTGCACGGCAGATGCCATGAAAACACTGGCTGAAAAACTGCACGAGGCTTTTGAAACGCCGTTCATGACAGGTGGTACGGAATACACCCTGCAGCTGAGCTTCGGCTTTGCCCTGTATCCGGAGCACGGAGACACGCTGGAAGAACTTATCCGCAGGGCGGACATGGCCATGTGCCACAGCCGGTTTCAGGCTGACGGGCAGTTCTGCCTGTACCACAAATCACTGGACACCCTGCGCCAGTATGATGCCGGAAAGACCGGCACCCTGCGGACAGCGCTGGAAAACGGTGAATTTCTGGCCCGTTATCAGCCGGTTGTGGACCTGCGCAGCGGCACCATCACCGGTGCGGAAGCGCTGGCACGCCAAGTGCTGCAGAACGGACACGAATCGCCGCCCGCCGGATTCAAACGCAGTGCAGAGCGGAGCGGCATCATCTGGAACATAGACCTGACCATACTGCAGCAGGCATGCCGCGACGCAGCCCGCTGGCACACGCTGGGCATGCCGGCAGCCATTGCGGTCAACATCTCACCTGCATTTTTTCACCGCCACGACTTTCTGGCCCATGTGGAAGCAGCCCTGAAGGATTCGGGGCTGCCTGCCGGGCTGCTGACGCTCGACATGGAAGAAGCGGTGTATCTGCATGACTACCGTAAGGCGCTGGGCACGCTCGACAGCCTGAAGCACATGGGGGTCCGGCCCGCACTGGGCAATTTCGGTACGGGGTATTCGGCAACGGCCCATCTGCACGATCTTGGCTTTGCAGCCCTGAAAATCGACCATACCATAGCATCCGCACTGCCGGGCGCTCCGGCTGCCGCGTTGCTCCGCTCCGCGGCAGGCGTGGCCGGTTCTCTCGACATTCCGGCTCTTTCCGGAGGAGTGGAAACCGAATTCCAGCGTTCGTTTCTGCTGGGGCTGGGGTACGCCGCCGGTCAGGGGTTCTTATTTGCCCCGCCGCTGCCCGCCGCACAAATGGAAAAACTGTTCACGGAACAGCCGCGCTTTTCCGCCGCACGTTCCTGACTGCTCAAAAATTTCCGGCGGTCTCCTGCACCGTGCGCACCCGTGCGGGCAACAGACCGGCGCTTTCCTTGAGCCGGAGCACACGGGCAAAGGATTCCTCTATACGACTGCGCGGAACCACTCCCCGCTCCACCAGCGACTCAATCATATCGACTACTTCAGGCACTATATCGGCATCGTAGGTCAGATTGTTGCCGAACAGCAGAATATCGACTCCGGCATTCAGTGCCAGCGCCACGGCCTGTTCCAGCCCGTAACGGTCCGTTATGGCTTTCATCTGCATGTCATCGGAAACCACCACTCCCCCGAACCCCAGTCTGCCGCGCAGCAGCCCGGTGATCACGGCACGGGACAGCGTGGCGGGATGATCGGGATCCAGCCGGCTGTTGAAAAGATGGCCTGTCATGATCATCTGCACATGACCGCCGTCCAGCAGACGCCGGTACGGCACAAGCTCGTTTTCGTTCCACGAGGCGCTTATATCCGCCACCCCCAGATGTGAATCAGCGGCCGAGCTGCCGTGACCGGGAAAATGCTTAACACAGCCCAGCACCCCATGAGACGCCATACCCTGCAAGAAAGCCTGCGCATGCCGTGCCACGGCTTCAGAATCAGCCGAAAAGCTGCGTCCCGCCCTGCCGATGACAGGGTTGTCGGGCCGCACGTTAACATCGACCACAGGCGCAAAATTCAGATTCACTCCGACATCATGCAACATGGCTCCCGCACGGCTTCCGGCATCCGCAGAAGCGGCCGTAGTGGCTGCCGCACCCGTTTTCTGCGCCGAAGGCAATGCCGCAAAACCATGACGGGGCGACAGACGGGCAACCCTGCCTCCTTCCTGATCAACCGCCACAAAAAGCGGCGTCTGTGCCGCCTTCTGCAAAGCAGCTGTCAGTGCCGCCAGTTGCCGGACAGACCGGATATTGCGCCGGTCGCTGCCCAGTGCGACGTCACGGTCAAACAGAATGACTCCGCCCAGATTATAGTGGGTGACATCGCGCACTACTGAATCGGCGCCGGACAGGGATTCTCCCCTGAATCCCACAAGCAGCAGTTGCCCTGCCATGCTGCGCAGCGCGGCGCTTTCATCGGCTGACGGGCGGGCGGCAGCAGCGCGTGCTGTCCCGTGAGCAAATATCAGTGTCAGCACTGCCGCCAGCAGCACCTTTCTGCACAGGCGATTTGAAATTATCTTCATATATGTTCCTCTTGTATGCACCGTTATCATCTGGCTGAAACATGCCCGCAGGCACGCGGCAGCCACAGTAATACAGCCGGCCTTGCCGCACAATGCATTCACCGGCAGATCCGTCCCTCGGCTGAAAACGTTAATCATAATTTTTACCATTTTTTTACCGAAAAGGGCTTCACGGGGGTTCCAACGCGGATAATTTGTGCTAGTGTGGTCAGCACTCGCAAACCTCTACTTTCATCCCTGGAGGACACAACCATGGAAGAAGGCAAATTCGTGCTTATCGGCGACGCACTGCCCGAAATGCACGTCACCACCACAAGAGGTCCCATGACGCTGCCCGGCGATCTGAAAGGCAAATGGTTTGTGCTTTTCAGCCATCCGGCAGACTATACTCCCGTATGCACCACCGAATTCGTGGCGTTTCAGAAGCGGTACGATGAATTCCGCAAACTGAATTGCGAACTCGTGGGCCTTTCCATTGATCAGGTTTTCTCGCACATCAAATGGGTTGACTGGATCAAGGAAAAAATCGGCGTGGAAATTGAGTTTCCCATCATCGCCGATGATATGGGACAGGTTGCCTCGCGCCTCGGCATGATTCACCCCGGCAAGGGGACCAATACCGTGCGCGCCGTCTTCATAGTGGACGACAAAGGCATTGTCAGAATAATCTTTTATTACCCGCAGGAACTGGGCAGAAACATGGATGAAATTCTGCGTGCGGTGAAAGGCATGCAGGTTTCCGACGCACAGTCCGTCGCCATTCCGGCAGGATGGCCCGAAAATGAAATAGTCCGCGATCACGTTATTGTACCGCCGCCCAAAAGCGTGCAGGAAGCACAGAAGCGCCTTACAGAAGGCCACGAATGCTACGACTGGTGGTTCTGCCACAAAAAGCTGTAGCACAAGGCATCACTGGCCGCCATGACGGCACAGGACGCCACATGAACATTCCGCGCGCCCGGCACCGCGACGGCATCCGCTTTTCCGGCGCCGTCCGGTATCGGGCGCGCATCAATGCCCAGCCAGATACTCCTATCTGTCTCATACCGGAGGTTTCTCTCATGTTGTGGAAGCAGTTCTTCACGCCCGTAAAATCATACTCCGTAAAAGAAGCCGCGGAATTTCTGACCGGAAAAAACCCTTCCGATGTCACGGTGCTTGATGTGCGGCAGCCGGGTGAATACCGGCAGGGACATCTGCCCGGAGCGCGGCTTGTTCCCATGGGTGAGCTTTCCGACAGGCTGGACGAACTGGAAAGAGACGGCCCGACGCTGGTATACTGCGCCATCGGCGGACGCAGCCGTGTGGCCGCACAGATGCTGGCCGGCAAGGGATTTAAACATGTCATCAACATGGCCGGAGGCTTCAAGGACTGGGAATCAATGCAGCAGGGCTCCGGCTGGACCAGCACCGGCGACTACACGCAGGGACTTGAACTGTTTCCCGACGACATAGACGTGCGCAGGGCTCTGGAAGTCGCATGGGGCATGGAAGCCGCGCTGGAAGAATTTTACCGTGACATGGCGGCGCGGGCCCGCGAAGCAGGCAGGGAAACCACCGCGGCCATGTATGACAGGCTGGCCAGATTTGAGGTGGGGCACAAGGCAAAAATAGAAAACCGCTACGCCGCACTGGCCGGAAGCGACGCGGAACTGGAAAAAAAAGCGGCGCAGGTGGTCGAAGGCGGCATGACCACGGAAGAGTATATGCAGCGCAGCGGCATAGACCCTGCAGACCCGGCCCACATAGCCGGTTTTGCCATGATGATGGAAGCGCAGGCCATGGACCTGTACGCGCGTGCCGCGCGCAGCGCGGCAGATGCCGGAACGGCCGCTTTTCTGGAAGACATGGTGCAGGAAGAAAAAAGCCACATGCAGCAGGTGGGCAGACTGCTCGATTCGCTGCTGGAGGATCAGAACCATGGCTAGACTGCTGCTGCTGGGAGCAGGTCATGCGCACATGACCGTCATGGCGCACCTGCCCGAAATAATTGCCAGAGGACACACAGTGACGGCGGTCGGGCCGCTGAGCAGACATTATTATTCGGGCATGGGTCCCGGCATGCTTGGTGGTGCCTATACGCCGGAGGACATCAGCTTTCCCGTCGAACAGATGATCGAATCGCGCGGCGGCGAGTTCATCCGTGACAAAGCCGTGCGCGTTGATGCCGCTGCCAAAACAGTTACGCTGCAAAGCGGCCTTGAAGTGGCATACGATGTCTGTTCGTTCAACACCGGCTCATCTGTTCCCGTTTCCATAGTTCAGCAAGACGCTGCAGACGTCTATACCGTCAAGCCCATCGAAAACCTGCTGGCCGGACGCAACCGCATTCTGGAGCTGGCAGCAAAGGACACGGTACGCATAGGCGTGGTGGGCGGCGGTCCCGCAGCGCTGGAAGTGGCCGGAAACGCTGCCGCCTGCGCCCGCGAATCCGGCGGCAAGGGCGCATCCGTCCGGCTGTATGCCGGAAAACGTTTTCTGCGCGGGCTCACGCCCCGCGTCCGCTCACTGTGTCTGCGCCAGATGCACAGACATAATGTGGAAATACTCGAAGGCAGCTATGCTTCTGGCATTGCCACGGGCAAAGTAACCCTCGAAGACGGCAGAACTTTTGCCGAAGATATCATCTTTGTGGCCATGGGGGTCAAACCCTCTGCCCTTATCACCGCATCGGGGCTGCCCGCAGGTGACGACGGTGGTCTGGCGGTAAACCGTTTTCTGCAATGCGACGAACACCCCGACCTGTTCGGCGGCGGCGACTGCATCTGGTTCAAAGAACGCCCGCTGGACAAGGTGGGCGTGTATGCCGTGCGCGAAAACCCCGTGCTGTACCACAACCTGCTGGCACGGCTGGAAGGCGGAGAACTGCAGCCTTTTGACCCGGGCGGAGACTATCTGCTGATTTTCAATACCGGCGGCGGTACGGGCGTACTGCACAAGTCGGGAGTATCCTTCGGCGGCAGACTGGCTTTTGTCATCAAGGACTGGATAGACCGCCGGTTCATGCGTGAATTCCAGCCTTAGACAGACTACAGACTCTCCGTCAGACGTCCGAAAACCCGCAGCTTGCCCTGCGGGTTTTTTGTTAATAATAGATTCTAATATTTCACCAAAGGTACTCCGATAAATATCCGCTAACAGACAGGAGCCATAATCACCTGCCTTTACCCTCCGGGAGAACATATGGTCACGACAACACACAGCGAACTTATGGAAGTGCTGCTGGGAGCGCAGGACCTAATTGCGCCGGTGGTGGCCGGTCACGGCAGACGCGTGGCCATGTTTTCACGCATGATAGCCGAAGTCATGGACTATACGCCGCAACAGCTGCGCCACATCGACCATGCCGCAAAACTGCACGACATAGGCTGCTTTGCCCTGTCCATTCAGGAAAAAAACGACCTGCACCAGTTTGACGTGCTCTCTCCGCAAAAGCACTGCGCTGTGGGATACCTGCTGCTGGGACGGAGCAGTCTTTTCGGCACGCTGGCCCCCGCCGTGCTGCATCATCACACCCACTACGACCGCCGGACCGGCAACGGCAAAGACGGCACCCCGGTACCGCACGAAGCGTTCATCATTCATCTGGCGGACAGAATCGATATTCTCACAGACGACCGGTTCAGCATTCTGCAGCAGCGCAAAGCCATAACCGAAGCCATAACAGACGGCAAAGGAACGCTGTTTCATCCTCATGTGGTCGAAGCCTTCTGCGAAGCGGCCTACAGAGAAAGCTTCTGGCTGCGGGGGGTGCACGGAGACAGGCGAGGTATGGAAAAACAGGAAGACACCCGTACGCTGAGCCGTGAAGAGCTGCTGGACTTTACGCGCATGCTCACGCTGGCCATCGACTACAAGTCACGCTTTACGGCAACCCACTCGCAGGGAGTGGCCGCCACCTGCGCCGCCATGGGCACGATGGCAGGACTGCAGGATGATCTTACGCTCATTGTGGCAGGGCATCTGCACGATCTCGGCAAACTGATAGTACCCAATGAAATACTTGAAAAAAAAGGGCCGCTCGATGAAACCGAGCGCGCCATCATGAACAGCCATCCCTTTTACACATACTCGCTGCTCAGCGAGGCTGCCGGCCTTGCCCGGATAGCCATGATTGCCGGAATGCATCAGGAAAAGCTCAACGGCAAGGGGTATCCGTTTCATCCCGAACCGGATGCTTTTCCCATGGCATCACGTGTGCTTGCAGTATGTGATGTCTTTACCGCGCTGGCAGAAAACAGACCCTACCGCAAGGGACTGCCCAAAAGTGACGTCATCAGCATAATGCGGCGCATGGTAAGCGAAGGTCATCTGGACCCCCAGTGCTTTGCATATCTTACCGCGCATTATGAAACACTGGACGAACTGCGCAGAAACGCACAGCAGCAGGCGGAAAAGGAATACCGAGGTTTCTGGAACAGAACGGAAGCGGTCATGGAAAGCATCGCATAACCGCAGCGCCGGTCCGCACAAAAATAATATCGCCCCGTCGTGCGGCGCGGCTATGGTCATAATAAGGGAATCAGCCCTCGGACGCACCGCGCCAACAGCAGCGGCGCACAACCGCCGGTAACGGCGGAACACGCAGGAGGCGGCCTATGGAAAACACAGCGGTGCAGCCCCGCAACGGCTGCGAGGTATGCGGCAGATACGCCGAAGCCACCGGCAGCACCAGAATGCGGGAACTGCGCATGGTCAACGGCCGCTGGCTGTGCAGAGGATGCGCCAAACATCCCCGGATGATCGCAGGCGGCCACATCCGCGAAGACAAGCTTCTGAATCTTATCGAAAACTGGTACGGCTGAGCACAAGAAGCCCGGCTCTGCGAACCCTGAACAGCTTTTTCTCTTTCAAAAAGCACGGCCCGCCACTGCGCAGCGGGTCGTGCTTTTCATTTTTTTTACAAACCGACGCGGCTAGACCCCGTGGCCCGCAGCCTGATCAGCTGCCTGAACAATATGCACATCGCGCTGCGGATAAGGGATGCTGATCCCATTGGCATCAAGCGCTTTTTTCACTTCTTCAATAAGACGGAAGCGCACTGTCCAGTAATCGGCGGTGGCAACCCAGGGCCTTACCACCAGATTCACAGAGCTGTCCCCCAGCTCGGCAACGGCAATGGTGCACGGCGGTTCGGTCAGCAGTTCGGGCTGCGCCCTGACAACGTCTTCGATAACCTTTTTGGCCAGCGCCAGATCATCGCCGTAGCCCACACCGAAGGTCAGGTCCATACGGCGGGTGGGGTTGCCCGTCACGTTCACTATGACATCGCTCATGATTTTGCTGTTGGGCACGATGATGCGCTGATTGTCGGGGGTCAGCAGCAGCGTGGTGGACAGGCTCAGCTTGTCCACGGTGCCCGAAACGCCGGCCACGGTCACATAGTCTCCCAACGTGAACGGCCTGAACAGAATAAGCATGATTCCGCTGGAAAAGTTGGCCAGATTGTCCTTGATGGCAAGACCGACAGCAAGACCCATGGAACCCAGCAGAGCAAGGAAGGATGTGGTGTCTATACCCAGCTGGCCCGCCGCCGCGATAAGCACCGCCACAAGCAGCACATAATAAATCACATTGCGGATAAATCCGGTGAGCAGCCTGTCTATACCCCGCAGTTCCATGCCCTTGCGCACAAGGTTGGCCACCCTGCCGCTCAACCATGCACCGGCAAACGCGATAACCAGCGCCACGAGCAGATTTGTCCCGTTACGCGCCAACCATACAATAATCATGTCGCCGTACTCTTCCATCAGTCTGGCGTAATCCATAAGTAGACTCCTTCAATGGTATAATGCTGCACAGCACAGCCCGCCGCCACGGAACGGCCGGTACGTGCATTGAGCCTTCATAGCCCATTCAGCCGGTCATGCACAAGATACATGACGACTATGTCTGCATTCATCTGCCGCTTACACCTGCCCGCCGGCAACACGGGGTCAGACTTCATTGTCTTGCGCGCGGCCCGCGTGGTGATGTACACAGCACCTGCGCCGTGCGGAACATACCTGCAGCGCAGAACCCATAATCCGGGGACACTTGTTCATGCCCATGTTTTTCCTTTCCTTTCCGCCCCTCCGCAGCCTTTGCGGACGCCGGTCATTCTGCCCCCGACCGGCTGCCGCCGCTGCGGCATGTCTGCTGTTGTGCTGCCTGCTGCCGCATCCGGTACTGGCCGCCGGTTCATCCATGCCGGTCATGCAGGTCGGCTTCAAGCTGCTTTCCGCGTGGGATGCCGAATCAGGCGAACGCATCGAGGTCGGAGTCTGGTACCCCAGCACATCGACCGAGCGCAGCGCCAAGGTAGGCGAGCGGACGCTGCAGGTTGCCCGTGACGGCGTGCCGGAGGCCGGACGTTTTCCCACCATTCTGCTTTCCCACATCATGGCGGGCAGTGCGCTGGCGCACCACGACACCGCCCGGGCGCTGGCACAAAAGGGATTTGTGGTCATAGCCCCCACCCACAGACACGACAACCAGCATGACACACGCGTACTGTTCACAGCGCGGCATATTTCGGACAGGCTGGCAGAGCTGACCACCTCGCTGGATTTTGTACGCAAGGAAAAAGACCTCGGGGCAGTGATCGACAGCAGACGCATAGGCGCCATAGGATTTGATACCGGCGCCGCGGCGGTGCTTATCATGGCCGGGGGCATACCTGACCCTGCCGGCTACCAAGGCTACTGCGCGGGACTGCGCGCGCCTTCGCCCTATTGCTCCCGCTGGGCTGCCCGCAGGCTTTCGCGTCTGCAGCAGGAACTGCCCCCCCTGCTGGCGCGACAGATACAGGTGCCGCATATACGGGCTGCCGCACTGGTCGCTCCGGGCTATGCCTTTCTTTTCGGCAAAGAGCAGCTGGCAGCCATCAGCATCCCCGTCAGGATCATCAGCGCCGAAAACGACGGCATAAACGCCGGTCATGCCGCCGCACTGCGCGAACACATGCGTGTGCCTCCGCTGTATTCGGTGCTGGAAGACGCAGACAGCTTTTCACTGCGCGCCCCCTGTCCTCCCCGTCTGGAACAGCTGGACGACACCATGTGCGTTGATGATGACGACGTTGACCGCGAAGCCATACATCACAGACTCAACACCGACCTGACCGGTTTTTTTCTGCACACGCTGGGTGCCCCCGTGGGAACTCCTGCCCGTAACTGACAGCCCGTACACTGAAACACCGCCGGCCCCCAAAAGGGACCGGCGGTGAAAAACATCCGGCCAGCGCGGTCAGCGGCTGCGCCGGTACTCAAGCAGCGCGGCCAGCGCGGCATCCTGTTCGCGCTTAAGACTGTCATCCACAGCCACCTGCACATCAGCGGGGTACACGGCGTAATAATGCAGCTGGCCGTCTTCTCTTACCCGCATCCGCTCGGTGTATATGGTCTGCACCAGAAACCATTCAAACTCCGGCCCGTGCCGGGGCACCCCCTTTTCCCGCAGAGCTGAAACAGCATTGCGCACCACCCCGCTGCCGCTGCCGTGACGCAGGGCCACGCTCCACAACACATCGTGCACAGGCGGTGACAAAGCGCCCACATCGGGGATAATGCCCCGCCACAACACTTCCAGCAGCGCATCATACTGACGTTCTTTTACAAACCGGTACTGCAGCGACCGGAACGCGGCAGCTCCGCCCTGCTCCATCCGCCGCCATGCGGCGGTAAATGCGCCGCTCCCGGCCTGAAGCCCTGAAAACGCCGAGCGCACAGGCTGCCCCAGCCATTGTACAAACTCGTCCAGCTCTGTACTGCGGCTGCCGCGCAGCCTCCACGGACCGTACCGCATCACACCCGCCTCATGCAGGGGAACCGGAGGCGGCTGAACCTGCCCCGCCCGTTCGTACTCACCCAGAAAAGCCACCCCCAGCCCGCATGATGACGTATCTGCCATGGTGACCCGCGCTTTGCCTGTTCCCCGCGCAAAAACAATGCGTACCTGCCCCGCGGTACGGCTTTCGCCATCATATGCACCAAAATCGCTGCGAAAGGATACCGGTGCACCGTGCAGCTCGCCCGCAGCAAGACGCCCGCGCGCACGCACCTCGCAACCGGCGGGCAACTCCGGTGCCAGCAGCCGGTCAAGGCCGGTTCCGCCATCCGTACGCTTCACACCGTATGTACCGTCTTCTTCCGCCCCGTCGCCGCATTCGCCTGTACCGTACAATGTCACATCATACAGTCCGGCCCCGGCAGCCACGTCCTGTTCCTGCTGCAACACGGCCGTAACCATCATCCATGCGGTACCGCAATCCTTCTGCCGCCAGACACCCTCGGGCGACCAGCCGGCATACGACGGCAGGCAAAAGCCGCACAGCAGAACGCCCATAAGACAGCCGCACCGCGCGGTACGCCGCACCATGCCGGCCAAGCTTCTGTGGTATGTCATGGAATCTCCCGGCTCCTGTAATTATCCGTTCTTGTAGCCCTGTACGGTCTCCGCGGCAAGCCCGCCGCTTTCTTCCGGCTGCCACGCCTCCCCGCATGGCGCCGCGGCACCACGCCCCCCTGCGGCGTACAGTTCTTCCAGACGCGCCAGTATTTCATCCGGCAATCCGCAGCCTTCTCCTTCAGCCTCTCCCTGACGCACGGCTCCGGCCCCTTCCTGTCCGGCGACCGTCCCCGCCGGTCCGAACAGTCCCAGCGCCCTGCACAGCATGTCCAGAGCTTTGAGCTTTGAATGCATCTTAACACGCAGGGTTCCGCCGCGGCTTGTGGTAGTTTCGGCAATTTCGGCCACGGCCGATGCATGCACCGCCGGTATGCCGCATGAGTCTTTAAGCCGCAGCGTGTTCTGCTCCCAGCTGCAGATGTCAGTCATGGAAGAAAATGCCACAGCCGCAAGCTCTTTCAGCACCTTGTCCGGCGTAGGTTCGCCGGAAAGCGCCGCAGACGCCGAAGCCTCCTGCCTTCTCTCACCCGCGCCATCCGCCGTATCCTGCGCCATGTCCCGCTCCGGCACGGGCCGCCGGTTTCCGTTTATCCCGGTCTGCTGCAAAGATTGCAGCAGACCGCGCACCTGCGGGCGCTGCAGCAGCGCCCTGCCGCTGCGCAGCGCCGATGCCGGAGCATACCCTGCTGCCAGCGCGGCCTGCCGGACATCCCCGTGCTTCAGCCACGCACGGGCAAAAAGCTCATACCGCTCCTGCCGCTTCACAATGTCACTCCCCCTGCTGTAAGATATCCTGCAAGGCTGTCTCCGTATCGCCCGCGTCACGTTTTTCCGCAGTCTGCCGCAGCAGGGCCACAGCCCGTGCATCTCCATGCGTCTGCTTTTTCCGCCACGCGGTCAGTCGCTGCTGACGCAGTTCACGCACATCCAGACGCACCTCTTCCAGCACCTGCTGCACAGCCACCACCCGTTCTTCCAGCCGTTCCACCTGTACAGCCGTTCTGCGGCCCTGTGCCAGTTCACCCGCCAGCACCCCCAGCGAGCTTTCCATCTGCTGCACCCGGTACTGCAGTGTGGCCCCCATGGCCATAACACCCGCCACGGCAGTGAACAAACCGGTGAGCGCCGTAAGCGTCACCTTCCTGTCCAGACTCCAGCCGGTACCGTTCACGATGAGCTCCTTGCGGCGTCACGCGGCGTTACCGCCTGCCCCGGCAAAAGTGAGCCGGACAGTGTATTTCCGGAACGGGCATCTTTACGGTAAGACCCCATGGACGACCCCAGATAGTAATTGACCACTCCCCCGAATGCCGTTCCCAGTGACCCCAGCAGCAACAAGGCAGGCTCGTTGACGCTCTGCATGGCCATCACCGCGTCCAGCATCCAGAAAAAACCGCACACAACAACCAGTGAAACAACGGCGGCAGCCCACGCCCCGCCATGTCCCGCCCGTGCCAGCGCCACCTCTCTGGCTCTGGCATCCTGCACGTTGGCCAATGCTGTCTGCAGCTGCACCTGCTGCCACTCCAGCAAACGGGCTTCATGCCGGGCCTCCAGTTCGGCCAGCTTAAGCACCGCGTCAGGGTTTTCCAGCGCGCGGGCCACTGTGTCCGGCTCTGCGGGTACCCCCAGAAAAGCCCCGAGCAGCGTTCCGGCCGCGCCGGCCACGGCACCTGCCGGGCCGCCCAGTATGCTTGCCAGCAGCGGAGCCGACTTGGCAGCCATCCTGCCCACATCTTTCCACTCCATGATATTTCCCCCATGTCAGGTTGATCCGGTGGCCATGCACCGGCCCGCACCTTACCCCGCCGCGGCAGGGCAAAAGCCCCGCGGCGCCACTGCGGCGTGCCCCCGGCGCTGTCCCGCCCATGTCCCGCGGCACTTGCCGCATACCGTCAGACTTTTTCATAAAAAAACGCTTCACCGGTTGACCTTTGGGCATACGAGCAATATACATACAAATGTGCATGTATTCCGGGCTGGCCCGGTTTCATGCCTCGCTGCGGTCATGCTCCTCCTCGCCGGCCGCAGCTGCCGGACAGTCGTTCTCCGTTGGCAGCCCCCCTATGCCTCCGGCCGTCCGGCGACACACCCTGACGACGGTCTCCCCTCCCCAAGAATGACCGTTGGCGCCGGGGCACCCAGATGCCCCGGCGCATTTTTTTTGTCCGCACACGGCACCGCAAAAAACCCCGCACCGGAAGTATTCCGGTGCGGGGTTGGCGCAGGCTGATACATACAATACGTCCGGGGCAGAACATCGTACCCCCTCCGCAGTCCGAAGCATCAGTAATGTTGAAGATAATCCGTGCAGAGCTGGCAGTGTGCACCACGGCAGGCGGCATAACGGCTGCCACATGTATACCCGAAGCGGGCTGACCGCCCGGCAGGCAGTTTAAAGTCTGCCTGCGGCATGCCGCGCTGCAGGCAAGCGGGCACGCGTCTATCCGTGCACAGCCGCGCTGACTCCGCCCCCGCTGCCGTGCATGGCGGTGGTGCACAGGTCGAACAGCACCATCACCGGCAGCCGCACATAAAACCAGTCAGTTACCAGCGTACCGTCGGCAAAAGTCCATTCGCCCGAATGCACGAAGTAGGAAAAGAGTGCCGCCTCCATGGAAGATTCCGGCATATCCGGCCTGCGCAACACCCGTTCACGACAGAACAATGTCAGCGTTTCCAGCAGGGCAAAGCAGTTTCCGCTTTCGGCCGCTTCTGCCAGCACACTGCCGAACTGCGCGGCAAAAGGCGTTTTTGCCAGTACCGTTGCTGCGTATGCGCCGGATTGTTCGCAAATTTCCGCCAGTGCCCACTGGCACAGTCTGGCCTCGGCAGAATCGTGTTCTGCAGACCGCAGATGCCGCAACACCTGCTCCATGGCGTGTAAATTGTCCTGAATTACTGACATTTGTTCCCCCTGTGCGCGATTGTTATAAATCACATAATATAGCTTAGGCGTATTGTAAAATACGAAAACACATACACAACGGCACAGCCGTTTTTTTTTGCACAGGAAAAATGTTGCTTTTATCAAAATGCGAAGTATGTTAGCGCTCAGAAATGCCCCTGAGTACGGTATCCTTCCACGGATATCGCCTGTTCATGCGGGCGTGGGCCATGCGATTCCCCCGATCACAAAAGAAACTGTCTCCCGCCTATTTCTCTTGTGAATATCGCATGGCCCTCCTTTTGCCGGCTGCACACAGTTGGCTCCCCCCTATAGTCCTCTGAGGATGACCGGAACACGGCACTCAATTTGCATGCTCAGGCAGTACCCAGAGTAACGACAACTTTCCGACGGAGCCACCATGGCCGACACCAGCCGACAGTATATACGCCTTTTCATGCTTGCCGCCCTGCTCATGCTTGCTACCGCCTGCGGCAGCATACAGAGCACGCTGGACAACGCTCCGGCAGTTCTGGACATTGATCTGGCATCACAAGGCACCCTGTACACCAATGAATGGGTGCACAGACAGGCCGAACCGCAGATAATGGTCCGCCCGCAGGAACCGCCCGACACCCCGCCGCGGGTACTGTTCGTGCCTTTCAGGATGTATCAGGACATGCGCGAAGGCAGCGCCATCGCCGAGCAGGTCTCAGGCATTTTCTGGCAGTCGTGGCTGCAGCAGCGGACCTTCGAGGTGCTGCAGTTTGCTCCGGAGCTGGCTCCGTTTTCACCTGCACGCGGAATTGCCGCAGGCAGAGCCGCAGGCGCCGATCTGGTGGTCAGCGGGTATGTGACGCGGTTTATTGATGCAGGCACTGCCGGTGACAGCAGACTGGCCCTGCAGGTGGACATGTACGACACATTTACAGGCGAACTGGTCTGGTCCATGGCTCATGCGGGATTTATGGAAAACACCGTAAAGCGTGACTACCTGCTGTTCACCCAGCGGAACAGACTGCCCGCGGAACCGGTCTGGAGCATTGCCACCGTGCTGGCCGCGGATATGGCACGCCCGATTAAAGAATGGCAGGCCCCCCTGCAGGAAGAAGAGCCCGATCCTTTTGCTCCTGCGCCGCCGGCCCCCGGCCAGATGCAGGCCGCACCGCAACCGCAAGGCCCCGTCCCGCAGGCGGATGCTGCACAAAGCAATACCATTTACGATGCCCGACCCCGGAAAGTATCCGCCCCGCGCACTTTCTAACAAACAGCAAAATTCTGTAAATCAGAGATGTTAGATTGCACAGATCATCATAGACCGGCGCGTTGTCAGTGACCGGTCACAGCCATAAATCAGTAACACATCCTGATAAGCCTTTTCAGGGCTTGCAATCCGCCCTTTCAATCCTATATTACCTGCGGTACAAACTTGTTTTTCTGACGCACTCAGAAACACGAAAAGCCCCATACATTTTTTTTCGCAGGGTATTCCTGCTGTGTCGGTGGCTGCACGCAGCGGCCAAACGATGCGTGTTTACGCGGAATGATTCGGGCTTTCATGCATACCAGGAGACATAATGATAGGCATTTCAAAGCTGTACTGTGGACAGGTTGAACCCTCCGACGCGCTGCGCTACGGACGAGAATCGGGCAAAATGCCCTCGCACCTGCTTCAGTTCTCCAAAGACAAAAAGCCCGTGGTTGTGTGGAACATGACCCGCCGCTGCAACCTGAAGTGTGTTCACTGCTACGCTCAGGCCGTGGACCCCGAAGGCAACGACGAAATCAGCACCGAACAGGGCAAAGAGATCATCCGCGATCTGGCCCAGTACGGCGCACCGGTCATGCTGTTTTCCGGCGGCGAGCCGCTGGTGCGCAAAGACCTTGTGGAGCTGGCCAAATTTGCCACCGAACAGGGCATGAGAGCGGTTATATCCACCAACGGCACGCTGATTACCAAAGAAAAAGCCCGCGAGCTGAAGGAAGTGGGACTTTCGTACGTGGGGATTTCCCTTGACGGTATGGAAGAGGTGCACAACAAATTCCGCGGTGTGCCCAACAGCTTTAAAAAAGCGCTCGAAGGCATTGAAAACTGTAAGGCCGAAGGGCTGAAAGTGGGCCTGCGCTTTACTATCAACAAGCGTAATGCACCGGAAGTTCCCAAAATATTTGACCTCATCAAAGAACTGGAAATACCCAGAATCTGCTTTTACCATCTGGTATATTCCGGCCGCGGCAGCGAACTGATCAAGGAAGATCTTGATCATGCCGAAACCCGTGCCATGGTTGACCTTATCATGGACCGCACCCGCCAGCTCTTTGAAGAAGGCCACCCTAAAGAAGTGCTGACCGTGGACAACCACGCCGACGGCCCCTATGTGTGGATGCGCATGCTCAAGGAAGACCCCAAGCGTGCCGCTGAAGTATTCGAGCTGCTGCAGTACAACGAAGGCAACAACTCCGGCCGCGGCATCGGCTGCATCAGCTGGGACGGCACGGTGCATCCCGACCAGTTCTGGCGCAACAAGGTTTTCGGCAACGTGCTGGAACGTCCTTTCTCGGAAATTTGGGACGACCCCGAAATCGAGCTGCTGGCAAAGCTGAAAGACAAAAAACAGCATGTCACCGGCCGCTGCGCCCAGTGCCGCTTCCTCAATATCTGCGGCGGCAACTTCCGCGCCCGTGCCGAATCCTACTACGGCGATGTGTGGGCTCCCGATCCGGCCTGCTTCCTCACCGACGAGGAAATCGGCATCAAATAGCCAACTTTCCGCTCCGGCGTGCCAGAACGGGCAGGCCGGAGCGTTTTTTACTGCTGCCTGCAAGTGCAGCAACAGCAAGCCAATTGCAACAGAACCAAAGGAGCAGACACGGTGTCTGATTTTTTCCGGGGCAGAAGGTTGCGCCGCAACGCCCCCATGAGGGAACTTGTACGCGAGCATGACATTTCCGCCCGTCATCTCGTCATGCCCTATTTTGTGGTGGAAACCGATGACGCCGGCTTCCGCAAGCCTATCACCTCCATGCCCGGCATTTTTCAGCTGTCGCTTGCCGAGCTGGAAAAAGACGTGGCCGAAGCCGTGGCACTGGGCATGCGTTCCGTTATTCTTTTCGGCATTCCGGCGGTAAAAGATTACAAAGGCTCGGAAGCATACAACCACGACGGCATTGTCCAGAAAGCCATACGCCGGCTGAAAGAGCGCTTTGCGGATCTTCTGGTAATCACCGATGTGTGTCTGTGCGAATATACCAGCCACGGTCACTGCGGACTGCTGCGGCAGGGCGACACCACCGGTGAAGTGCACAATGACCCTACCCTGACCCTGCTGGCCAAGGCTGCGGTTTCGCACGCCGAGGCAGGAGCCGACATCGTGGCCCCATCGGACATGATGGACGGGCGTGTGCTGGCCATCCGCGAAGCGCTGGATGCCAACGGCTTTTCACATATTCCCGTCATGTCCTACGCCGTCAAATACGCCAGCGCCTTTTACGGCCCCTTCCGCGAGGCGGCCGAATCCACCCCCCAGCACGGCGACCGCAAGACCTATCAGATGGACCCGGCCAACAGCCGCGAGGCCATGCGCGAAGCCGCGGCAGACGTGGCGGAGGGAGCAGACTTCCTCATTGTCAAACCTGCCGGTCCTTACATGGACATCATCCGCATGGTACGGGACAGCTTTGACCTGCCCGTTGCCGCCTATCAGGTCAGCGGCGAGTATTCCATGATCAAGGCTGCCGCCATCAACGACTGGATTGACGGCGACAAAGTGGCCATGGAGTCCCTTACGGGCCTGCGCCGCGCCGGTGCGGATATCATCATCAGTTATCTGACTGTGGAAATGCTGCGCAAAAAGCTTGTTTCCGCATAAAACGCAATGCTCTTCCGGCGCGCCGTCCCTGCGGGGCGTACGCGCCGGAATTTTTCAGCCGACCTGTGCAGCCCTGCACATGCCGTACAGGTACAAGGACACACACATGCACAACGCAAACCACCCGCACGGCAACGGCCACCCGGCAGAAAAAAAAGGCATGGGCGCACATTCCGGCGCAATGAACATGCCCCGCACCCTTGAAGACGGCAGCCCCGCATGCCGCCTCATCGCCTGGGAGGTCACCCGTTCCTGCAACCTTGCCTGCAAGCACTGCCGCGCCGAAGCCCATACCGAACCATATCCCGGCGAACTGAGCACACAGGAAGCCAAAGCGCTCATCGACACTTTTCCTGAAGTGGGCAACCCCATAATTATCTTCACCGGTGGCGACCCCATGATGCGCGCCGACCTGTACGAGCTGATCCGCTACGCCACGGGACTTGGTCTGCGTTGTGTGCTGTCGCCCAACGGAACGCTGATAACCGGGCAGAACGCCGTGCAGATACGCGAAGCCGGAGTGCAGCGCTGTTCCATTTCCATAGACGGTCCGTCTGCAGAACTGCATGACGAGTTCCGCGGCGTACCCGGCGCATTCGAACAGTCCATGCGCGGCATTGAATTTTTGAAGCAGGCCGGAGTGGAGTTTCAGATAAACACCACGGTTACGCGTGACAATCTTCCGTACTTCAAAGACATCTTCAAACTGTGTGAAAATCTGGGCGCCGCAGCATGGCATATATTTCTGCTGGTACCCACCGGCCGCGCAGCACAGCTGGGCGCACAGGTCATCACCGCCGAAGAATACGAAGAAGTACTCAACTGGTTCTACGATTTCCGCAAGACGACCTCCATGCATCTCAAGGCTACCTGCGCACCGCACTATTACCGCATCATGCGCCAGCGGGCCAAGGAAGAAGGCCTACCGGTGACGCCTGACAACTTCGGCATGGATGCCATGACCAGAGGGTGTCTGGGCGGTATCGGCTTCTGCTTTATATCGCATACCGGACAGGTACAGCCATGCGGTTATCTGGAACTGGACTGCGGCAATGTGCGCGATACGCGTTTTCCTGAAATATGGCGCAAATCGGAATACTTCAGGCAGTTCCGCACGCCGGAAGAATATGACGGCAAATGCGGGCACTGTGAATACCACAATGTATGCGGCGGCTGCCGCGCCCGTGGCTTCACCATGAGCGGCAGCCATATGGCAGAAGAGCCTCTGTGCACCTACCAGCCGCGCAAAAAGCCCGCCGCAGACCGTAAATAAACTTCATGGCTGTGCATACAGCAGCCGGACGCGGCTTCACTCTTAACGATTCACAGGAGCTAGCATGACTGGACCCGCCGTGCAGGATCAGGAGCTGGATCAGTTCGATAAAAAAATTCTGGATATCATCCAGACCGGTTTTCCGCTGGAACCACGGCCGTATGCCGTTATCGGCGATGCAGTGGGCCTGACTGAAGCAGAAGCCCTCGCCCGCGTGCGCGCCCTGAAGGAACGCAGAATAATCAGACGGCTGGGAGCCAACTTCAATTCATGGAAGCTCGGTTTCCGCTCTACACTGTGCGCCGCCAAAGTACCTGAAGACAAGTTCGACGAATTTGTGGCCGAAGTGAACAGCCATGTGGGTGTCACCCACAACTACCTGCGCGCCCATGCGTACAATGTCTGGTTCACCTTTATCGGCCCCAGCTGGGAAGAAGTGTGCAGCACTCTGGACAGCATAACGCAGAAAACCGGCATTCCCATTCTGAATCTGCCCGCAGAAGAGCTGTATAAAATAAGGGTTGATTTCAAGATGGATGAAGACCCCGCTGCGGACTGACAACGTCGTACCGTTGCGCTGCGGCATGTTCCCCGCGCAGGACAAGCCGCCCATACGCCGTCATGCAGGGTGCCAACCTTTTGGGTCGGCACCCTGTTTCCGTCTGCGGCGCCGGGCGTGGCCCGCTTCTTTGCGGCGGGGCCACCCTGCCGCAGCACAATGCAAAAACAGTGTATCCGGCAAGATACCGTCATATACAGTTGCTCTTATGACAAAGCCGGACTATACTCTGCGCTCTGTTTTTCTGTACAGTTATCCGCAACATGCAGGCGACAGCGCCATGCACGCCGGAAGCTCCGGCAATGCGCGGGCACCTTTTATCTTCAGCCTACTGAAAGGAACAATCGCATTGAGCGGCATTGTCAAACAGACATACAGCGAACAGGTTGTAGAATACATCAAGGACCGCATTCTCAAAGGTGAACTTTCTCCCGGCGATCCGGTCAAGGAAGCTCTCATTGCGCAGAAGCTTGCCATAAGCAGGGCTCCCGTACGCGAAGCACTCCAGATTCTCGCGCGGGAAGGGCTGATTGTGTATGAACCGCAGAAAGGCAAACGCATTACCGCCCTCACCGCCAAAGAAATACGCGACAGCTATTTTACCGGCGGAGTGCTGGAAGCGGCTGCCGTGGCCGCCGCCCTGCCGCTGTATACCGCACAGGATATCGACCTGATGCACCGCACGGTAAACCGCATGAAAGAAGTGGCCGACACAGGTGCGCCGCTGGACAGCATGACGGGACTGGACAACATCTTTCACGAAACCCTTTTCTCACGCGTGGACAATCCGCTGCTGGTCGAGCTTTGCCGCCGGTCCTGTCAGGGCATATCCAAATTTCTGCTGTACAGGCACTGGATCAAACTGTTTTCAGCACAGGAAGTCTATCTGCGCCACAAAGCGGTGTTTGACGCTGTGGCAAGCGGCGACCCCGCCCTTACAGAAACAGCCATCCGCCATCACTACACAGAGTCCGGAGAACGCATGTCGAACTACGGAGTCGACGTGTTCGACGGCTGAGCGCCGCAGCCACGTCATCCGCTCCGGTCCTGCGGGGCGGTCTCTTTTTTTGCTCCTGCGGCTGCCGCCGCACGGCAGCCAATACCGCACATCCCCGCACGGCCTGCCCCGGAACCCCCCGAAGGCACCGCATCCTGCTGCCCGTCCGAAGACCGCAACAGCTCTGCGTGCTCTGCCGAAGACCACAAAAAAAGGGAGCCGCAGCTCCCTTTCGTTATACATAATCCGGTGACATCAGGCCGTTGCCGTTTCAGTCTGTGCACTGTCGGGCTCGGCGTATCTGCGGTTCCAGCCGGTGATGGCCGAAAAGAGCAGCACGCCGAACAATGCCCATGAATACGGGTTGTACAGCGCGGCGGAAATGGACGGCGCGGCAAGGCCGAAAGATTCCGCGGCGGAAACCACAGCCGCATACCAGGCCGCCACGACAATGTGCCAGGGAAGAATGAAGAATATGGTGCACACGGCGCAGTCCATCAGGTTTGCACGACGGGCCGGCGCCAGATTGAATTTTTCGCCTATGGGACGCACCAGACTGGGCCCCACCAGCAATTCTGCAGGAGCGTTGGCGGAAATGGGAATGGATGCCAGCACCGTTACCCCGATAATGGAAAGCTCTGCCTGCCGCACGGTATTGATGATGAATTTTTCGGCAAAGCTCAGAATGCGCTTCATGATGCCGCTTTCCACCAGTATCTGGGTAACGGCAAGAATCAGCAGGGCAAAAATGATGGCTCCCACCACACCGCTTATACCGTCCTGAATGAGTCCGGTGCTTATGCCGCGCTTGGCAGGAATGCTGAAAATATCACCGATGAGCAGGTTGCCGTTGAAAACCCCCACCACGGCGGCTGCTATGTTGCCGTAAATAAGCGATTCAATGATGTGTCTGCCCATGAGAGCGGAAATGACAACAGTGGCCAGGGCAAGCAGCATCAGCGCGCCGGAAGGATCCATCTGAGCCTGAAGTTCAGGCAGGGGCTTTACCGTACCGCCGCCGCCGAACAGCAGGAATATGGCGCTTGCAATGGTGGCTGCCGCCATGGCCAGCGGAAAACGGCTGCGCACAACATCACGCATGGTGGCGCCCTGCGTGTACGCCGAAACAATTGTAGTATCTGAAATGGGGGCAAGGTTGTCGCCGAAGGCGGCGCCCGAAAGTATGGCAGTGGCCAGCAGGGCAGGGTCAGCGCCGAGGAAGCAGCCCGCAGGAAAAAGTACCGGTGTCAGCGCGATGCATGTGCCGGTGCTGGTGCCGGTGCCAAGAGCAAAAAGCGCCGCGGCAACAAACACCATCAGTGTAAACACAGCTCCCTGCGCACCCGTGGTCATACCCAGCCACAGCAGACCGTTCACCAGCCCGCCGCCTACCATCAGTTTGCCGAAAACACCGGCAAACAACCACGCCGTAACAATGACGATACCCGTTTTATCACCAATGCCGCGCATGGCCGCACGGCAGTACTCGTGCTTGTTTTTGGCAAAAAACAATCCGGCCACAATGGCCAGCCAGCCACAGGCCCAGAAAGGCTTCGTGCCGCCCATCTCCTCCACAGAAAGCCATACCAGTCCGCCGACCAGAACGATAAGGGGCACAAGGCCGCCCCATATGCCGCCATACAGTTCCAGGCGTGTATCCATGTTATGCTGTTCCATCCTGCTTCCCTTTTCATGTATCTGTTGTATGTCGCGGTGCTGTACCCCGCGGTGCTGCAATGCGGGAAAACCCCTCTTCCCTTGCAAAAAAGCCGCACCCGCGCAAAGCGGATGCGGCTCTGAGTCTTATTCCATAAAGGTATCGGTGTACGCATACAGCGCGGGCGAGCCGCCGGTATGCAGGAAAAGCACGTTCGAACCTTCGGGGAAATGACCTTTGCGCACAAGGTCGATAAGGCCGGCCATGGCTTTACCGGAATATACGGGGTCGAGCAGAATGCCTTCGGTGGAAGCAAGCAGTTTGACAGCCTCGACCATGGAATCTGTGGGCAGAGAGTATCCTTCGCCCACGTAACCGTCAAAGCATACCACTTCTTCACGGGCAATGCCGCCGCTTACGCCGACACGTTCTGCAGTGGCACAGGCCAGCTTATGCACCAGCTCTTCCTGAACAGGTTTGGTGCGGCTCACGTTGACGCCGCTTACCGGAATGCCGGAATTGGTGGCGGCCATGCCCACAACAATACCTGCATGTGTGCCTGCGCTGCCACTGGGAACCACCATGTGGTCGATGTTGATGCCCTGTTCAAAAAGCTGCTGCATCATTTCCTGAGCGCAAGCAACATACCCTGTGGCACCTATGGTGTTGGATGCGCCGCCGGGGATAATGTAGGGGTTCCTGCCCTGTTCTTTCAGAGTTCCGGCAACTTTGGTCATTGCCTCCATCATGTCGGAACCGCCGGGAACCACAGTAATGCTTTTGACACCCATAAGGTGGAAAAGCAGGTTGTTGCCCGATCCCTGCGGCTTGTAGCTGCCCTTTACGCGCTCTTCAAGCACCAGATGGCAGTCCATGCCTTCTTTAACCGCCCAGGCAAGAGTAAGACGGCAGTGGTTGGACTGTACAGCCCCGCAGGTGATGATAGTATCAGCACCCTGTTCAAGCGCGTCTGCAATGCAGAAATCAAGCTTGCGGGTCTTGTTGCCGCCGGCACAACCGGGAAGCAGGTCGTCACGTTTGATATAAATCTGCACCTTACCGCCCAGCGCGGCGGAAAAGTTATCCAGTTTTTCGATGGGAGTTGCCTGCTGCACATAGCCGCGGCGGGGGAATTTTGCCAGATTCATGATATCACCTCATCCTGTTACTATTCGGCAATCCTGATGATTGCTTCTATTTCCACATCGGCCTTCAGAGGCAGTGCAGCCACCTGCACGGCGCTGCGGGCCGGATACGGTGTTGAAAAATATTGCGCGTACACTTCGTTGACAGCGGCAAAGTCACTGATATCGGCCAGAAACACGGTTACTTTGACCACGTCATCCAGCGATGCCCCTGCACTTTCTGCCACGGCTTTGATGTTGGCGAAAATCTGATGGACCCGATCGCGGATATCGCCTTCGGGCATGGTGCCGGTCTGCGGATTGATGGGCAGCTGACCGGAAAGAAAAAGCAGGTCGCCGGAAAGTATAGCCTGAGAATACGGGCCTACGGCTCCCGGTGCCTTGGTTGTGGCAATGGCTTTTTTTGCAGACACAACGGCCTCCTTTGCTTGGTAAAAATTTCACATCGCATGTCATAATGTCGAATGTCGACAATTTTGATTCATACGACTGAGCCTGAAAACCATCTCGTGTACAAGCGGTATTCCCGCCGCACGCCTGCACACTACGGTTATCCTCACATATTAGTCAAACAAAATGTCGACATTCGACAATAATTTTTATTCATCATGATAAAAAAACATCATCAATACGTTAAAAAAAACAATAAAAAAAGAGCATTACGAAGAGGAAAAATATTGCGCCGCCCTTGCTCATTATTTCACATAAACAAGCCTTCTATCGGGTTCAGCGTTCCGGCAAAACACTGCCGCCGTGACCAAGAAAACAGTCCACGACGGCAGAACAATGTGGATAAGCTGGGAAAAATGATCCATCACGTTCCGAACCTCGCCTTTGCTACTGTTTTCCGGATTCTGCGGCCGAATTTTGGGCCGGACTTCCAGCCAGACTTCGCACAGACATCCGGCCGGACTTGCAACCGGTGCCGTCCGCCGGCGGACAAGCTAACAAGCCGGTCGGGCTAGAAAATTATCATCCTCCGCCACGCGGATAATAATAGAAAAAAAGCGCTGATGCAGAACAATACTTACAGACTCAAACCGCCGGCTCATGCTTCCGGCAGCGGGGTCATCACGTCAATCTACCGGAGGTATCGATGAAAAAAACAATCCTGTCCGCATTCCTGTTTCTCATGCTGGTTGCAGCGTTCCCTCTGCATGCTGCGCAAAATGTCACCGTATACGGTGACGACGCCTACCCGCCCTACAGCTACCAGAAAGGAAAAGAAGCCAGAGGCATCTATGTTGATATTCTGAAAAAAGCTTTTGCACAGATGCCCGACTACAATGTGACCATAGAGCTTGTGCCGTGGAAACGTGCAGTCAAGCTGGTGGAAACCGGTAAAGGATTTGCTTTTTTCCCGCCTTATTACCGTCCGGACCTGCGCCCGTGGGTCATCCATTCCGAACCCATTCTGGAAGAAGCAGTTGTCGTATTCTGCCGCGATGACGTGCTGGCCTCTCCCCGCCCTGACTGGCCTGCAGACTACAAAGGGTTGACCGTGGGGACAAACGAAGGCTTTTCACTCGGGCGAAAAGAAGCCGAACAAGGCATAATCACACTGGAAGAGGCCGGTGATAATGACAAAAACGTTATAAAAGTAGCCAACAAACGTATTGACTGCTACCTCAACGACCGCCTTGCCGTACTGCAGACCATTCAGAGTCTGAAACAGGCAGGCAAGTATGTTGAGGGACAGCACGCCGGTATCCTGGAAGGCGCTGTGGTCGAACAGGAATACGGTCACGTGGGCTTTGCCACGGCAGGCTCGTTCCCGTTCCGCGACGACTTTGTCGCCAAATTCAATGAAACCATAAAGAAGATGAAGGCATCAGGCGAAATCGAAGCTATTGTTGCCGGATATAAATAACTGAACAAAGCAGGAAGCCTTCGCACGGAGGCTTCCTGCTCCGGCCCCGAAACAGCTCGGAGGGCATTGTGACAAAAAGCATACAGACTATACTCATCCTGATACTTGTAGCCGTTGTAACAACTATCCTTACGGCTTTCGGTGCTCAGAGCTACTATCTGGAGCAGACCAAGCAGCTCGCCCTGCTGACTAATGAAAGTAACCGTGCAGCGGCACGCCTTGCGGTCAACATGGCGTCCCCCATGTGGGAACTGGATGAAGATCTGGCAAGCGATGTGGTGGCTTCCGAAATGCAGGCAGAGAACGTCCACACGGTGGTCATCTGGGAACCTGATCAGGAAAAAATCTTTTACGGCCGCACCAAAGCAGGAACTGAAGAAGCCGAAGCAGACCAGCTGCCTGAAGGTTCTGACTATATCACAGCAACAAGCGAAGTATTGCACAAAGAATCTGTCATAGGCGTCGCCGGTGTAGCTGTCAGCAAAGCAAACATGCGCGCTGACCTCCGCGCCACCCTGCAAAAAATAGCGTTAACCACCATCACTATAGATGCTCTGCTTATTTTCGCACTCTTCATGGCCATGCGGTCAGTTATCATAAAGCCCCTTAAATCCATCGAAGAATACGTTGTGAGCATCAGTAACGGTAACTATGATGTGGGTTTCAGTGCCGCACGCTTTCTCGGCGAACTCAAGCGGCTGCGTACAGCAGTTGAAACCATGGTAGAGAACCTGAAGCGCAATATATCTGAAATACAGATAAAAGAGAAAGAAGCAGCAAAAGCTGCAGCGGAAGCAAAACAGGCATTCGCCGCTGCTGAAGAATCCAAAGAAAAAGCTGTAAGAGCGCGTCGCGAAGGTCTGCTGGAAGCTGCAGGTGTTCTGAAAGGCATCGGCGGCCGCATAAGAGAAGCATCGTCTGACCTTTCTGAAAAAGTGGATGCTGTGACGTCACGCAGCGACCAGCAGCGAGAACGGGCCACATCTACGGCCACCGCCATGGAAGAAATGAACGCAACGGTTCTGGAAGTGGCCAGAAGTGCATCGGAAGCCGCACTCAGCGCTGAAGAATCACGTTCAACTGCGGGGCTCGGTTCCTCAAAAGTTGTGGAACTGGTAACGACCATTAAAGACGTGGTACAGCAGACGGAAAACCTGAAAAACAGCCTGAATGTTCTTGGCAGCCATGCCGAAGGCATCGGGCGTATCATGGGCGTAATTAACGATATTGCCGACCAGACTAACCTGCTGGCGCTCAATGCAGCTATCGAAGCCGCACGGGCTGGTGACGCCGGCAGAGGTTTTGCCGTGGTGGCGGATGAAGTCCGCAAGCTGGCAGAAAAAACCATGCAGGCAACCAAAGAAGTTGAAACCGTTGTCCGTGATATACAAAGCAGCAGCCAGGTAAACATATCCGGCATGGAGCAGACTTCTGAAGTGGTACGCACAAGTACAACCCTGGCAGAAGAAGCCGGGCGGTCTCTGGAGCAGATAGTCCGCACCATAGAAATGACATCAGATCAGGTGCGCAGCATCGCCACTGCAAGCGAAGAACAATCCGCGAGCAGTGAGGAAATTAACCAAGCCATGGTCCACATCAATGACTTGGCAGCAGAAATTGCAGACGATATGGCACTGGCCAATGATGCCATCAATGAGTTGTCGACCTATGCAAACAATCTTGCCGAGTTGATAGAAAAACTGGAACACGACGGAGAAGATAACTGACCCATACGGTTCCGAATACCCTGCGTCCAAATATCCCGATACCACGCAGGAGTACTGAAACCCGGTCCCCTTCTTTCACCCTTGTTCTTCTTAGTCGGCAGAAATGCCCTGCCCACTCCGCAACTCAGAAGCTACGCCAATGGAGTTGCTGAAGTTGCCCCCTGCTTAAAGCGAAACGCCACGGGGGATGCAAGGGGAATCATTCCCCTTGCCCGCCGGAGGCGTAATTATGGTTATTCAGTATCTGCCTCCGGCGGGCAGGGAGATGATCTCCCTGCACCCACGATGCGCGGGGTCGGCCGGTGGCAGATAAAAGGCTCCGGCGCGGCGGATGGTGTTTGCTCTCCCGAATTACGTCATGACTTGCCGAATCCCGTCAATCGCCCGATGAGCTGGTCCATAAAGCAGCGTTGCACGGAAGAGGCACCCTAAGGCCCAACGTATGCCGCAGCCGTGCGCCCGAAGCAGTCGGGCTGACCGATGCAGGACGGGCGCAACGGGGGATGCAAGGGGAATCATTCCCCTTGCCCGCCGGAGGCGTATTTATGGTTGCTCAGTAACTGCCTCCGGCGGGCAGGGAGATAATCTCCCTGCACCCACGATGCGCGGTGTTGGCAGGCGGCAGAGAAATGGTTCCGGCGCGGCGGATGGTGTTTACTCTGCCGAATTACGTCATGCCTTGCCGAATCCCGTCAATCACCCGATGAGCAGTCCAGAAAACCTCGTTACATGCAAGGTGCCCGAACGCCCAACATATGCCGCAGCCGTACGCCCGAAGCAGTCGGGCTGACCGGTGCAGGACGGGCGCAACGGGCGATGCAAGGGGAATCATTCCCCTTGCCCGCCGGAGGTGTATTTAGGGTTGTTCAGTGTCTGCCTCCGGCGGGCAGGGAGATGATCTCCCTGCACCCGCAATGCGCGG